>DATNMQ010000172.1:0-43562 GCA_035602465.1 Candidatus Sulfotelmatobacter sp.
CCGCCCGGCGAAATCGCGCTAGCCAGTCTACCCACCCGACAGCAGACCCAAGGCCGCGTTGAGCTGCGTGTCTTTGCCATAGCCGAGCGACGGCTGGGCGACGTCGTATTCGTCGGCGGGGCTCGCGAGGGTCACCACGACATCCGGTGTCAGGCCCTTCTTGTCGATCGTCTGGCCGTTCGGCAGGTACCACCTTTCGACGGTGAGGTGCAGGTCCGAACCGTCCTTGAGCTTGAAATCCTGCTGCACCGAACCCTTGCCGAACGTCTTTGTCCCGACCAGGCGCGCCCTTTGGTGGACCTGCAGCGAGCCGGCCACGATCTCGGAGGCCGACGCGCTGCTGGCGTCGACCAGCACGACCAGGGGCTCGCTCGGCGCCGCATGATTCGAACCGACCTGGTGACGGTCGATCCCGTTGCGGCCGTGCGTCTCGAAGGTCTCGCCGCTCGACACGAATTGGGTGATCACGTCGTCCGCGGCGGAGACGAAGCCGCCAGGATCCCCGCGCAAGTCCAGCACGACGCCCACGCTCCCCGGCAGCCCGCTCTTCAAAGCCGCTGCGAACTCCGTCGAGGTCAGCGACCCGAACTGATAGATCCGGACATACAGGATGCGGTTCCCAACCATGGCCGACCGCACGGTGGGCACCTGGATCTCGGCGCGGGTCATGGTGAACGTCTTGATCTCACCCGCGCGTGAGATCGTCAGCGTCACCTTGGTCCCCTCGGGACCCTGGATCAGCGCGGTCGCCTGGTCCCCGGTGATGCCCTTGGCGTCCTTGTCCCCCACCTTGACGATCTGGTCCCCAGCCTGCAGCCCCGCGGTCGCAGCCGGCGAGCCGGGCACGGTCCCGGTGATCACGGGGTAGTTCGTGCTGCTGAAGCTGAGATAGATCCCGATGCCGGTGTAGCGGCCCTGGTAGTTCTGCAGCAGCTTCTTGTACTGCTCAGGGTCGAAGTACGCCGAGTAGGGATCGCCCAGGCTGCTCACGAGCCCCTGCACCGTCCCGTGCGAGAGCTTGCTGGTATCCAGGTTCGTGTCCACGTAGTCCGCCTGGATCAGGCGCGTGGCCTCCTGCACCGGGCTCAGGTCGACAGACGCGACGTTGCGATGCCCGATGTACGGAACCCATTCCGGGTACGCCTGGTCGACGTAGATGCCCGCGACAAAACCGACGATGAGCAACAGGGCGGTGGCGCCACCCCGCAGGGCGGCGCGGCGATTCATCTCAGCAGACTAGCGAAAGAATGGCGTGCGGCTAGCAGCCGAGCCAGATGCACGGGTCCTTGTACACGCCATACACGCGGATCTCGAAGTGCACGTGGGGCCCGGTCGACCATCCCGTCGAGCCCTCAAACGCAACCGTCGTGCCGCGGGGCACGACCTGACCCGAGCTGAGCCCGGGTGCGTAGCCCGCGAGGTGTCCGTAATAGGTCTCGTAGCCGTTGCCGTGGATGACCACCAACAGGTTTCCGTACCCGATGCTGCCGGGGTACAGGTACGCGACTCCCGTGTCGGCCGCGACGATGCTGGTGCCGTAAGGCCCCGCGATGTCGAGGCCCGTGTGGATCTTGTGCGGCCATGGGCAGTTGGGGTCGTACACCTCGAGGTAGAAGCTCGAGCAGCCGAACCTCTGGGAGATGCACCCGAACCCGCACGAGGGTTCCGGCCACTCGAATACGCCCGAGCCGCCGCCGGCCTTCTCTGCCGCGGCGGCGTACTGCTGCGCGAGCTTCGCCACCTGGGCATCGATCGCGGCGCGCTCGGCCTGAACCTTGTTGTACTCGTCGGCTAGCTTGACCTCGAGCTGCTGCTCAACGATCACCGCGGCCCGCTCGGTCGCCACGTTCTTCTCGAGGTCGGCCTCCTGCGCCTGCTGCTGCTGCAGCAGGGCGGCGACCTGGTTCATCTGCACATTGAGGTCCGCGTTGGCCTGCACGAGCGAGGCCCGCTCGAGCGCGAGATTCTCGAGGAGCCGCCTGTCGGAGGAGGTGACCTGCTGCGCGCCCACCATGCGATTCATCAGCTGGTTGAAGTTGCTAGCGGTCAAAACCAGCTGGAGATAGTTCACGGCCCCGTGGGAATCGATGTAGCGAAGGCGCGCGTTGAGCAACTGTTCTCTGACCGTCACGTGCGCCTTCTGCCTGATGAGCTCGGCCTCGCTGAAGCGGATCCGCCGGTTCAGGTCGTCGATCGCGGCCTGTGTCTGTGCGATCAGAGCCTTCTGCGCTGTGATCTGGCTGCCGAGCTTGCTGATGAGCGTGTCGATCGCGTAGATCTGCGCCTGCGCGTCGGTGATCTGCCCCTGGATGCTATCGAGCTGGTTCTGGTTGATGACCTGCTGACCGATCCCAGCGTTGTACGCGAGGCAGGCCTGGTAGACGGCCGGCGGGTCGCCGGGGTAGCAGTAGATCGCGGACGCCGGCTTCACCGACATCGGGAGGGCCAGAATGCTCGCGATCACGGCGGCGGCCGCCAGGCGCGCTTTCAAAGTCTTCTACACCCTCACGTAGCGGCGGACGCCGATGTAGCTGCCCAGCGCGCCGAGCATGGCGCCTCCGAGAAGCAGGTCACGAGCCAGGCTCGAGATGAAGGCCGGGTCATAGGACAGCGGAATGAATGCAATGTCCGACTTGAACCGAGCGACGGCGGGCTCGTACGCGACGACGAGCAACGCCAGGGCTATCGCCGCGGCTATCAGGCCGGTCATGACGCCTTCGAGGACGAACGGCCCTCGCACGAACCACTCCGTCGCGCCGACCAGCTTCATCACCTCGATCTCTTTGCGGCGGTGGTAGACCGCCGTCCGGATCGTGTTCATGACGATCACGACTGAGACGATGACCAGGATCAGCATCAGCGCGATGCCGGCGAGGTTCAGCCATGAAGAGAGCGAGAGCATCCGGCTCACGAAATCGCCCTGGTAGTTGGTCGGGTCCGTGGGATCGACACCCGACCAGTGCCGGCCCAGCGCGTCGATGGCGGCGACGTCATCGAGGCTTTTTACCTGCACGTCGAGCTTGGCGTCGAGCGGATTGCCCGAGATCTGCTGCGCCAGCACGAAGTTCTGCGGATCGGCCTTGAACCGCGCCAGCGCCTCGTCCTTGGTGACGAACTGCACGCTGATCACCCTCGGATCGGCCGCCAGCTGCTGCTGAAACTCATAGGTGGTTTGCAGAGGCGTGTCATCTGCGACGTTGATCGAGATCTCGCTGACCTTGACCCGAAAGCCGTCGAGCACCTGCGAGAACGCATGTCCCACCAGCAGGTTGATCCCGGCCAGGATCAGGATGAGCGTGATCGACAGCACCGCGGCCAGGCTCACGGCCAGGTTCCGCCAGAAGCTCTGCCAGGCGCTGTTAAGCGCGAACTTGAGATTGCGCAACATCATCGTGGTACCTGCCTGAACGGTCGTCCCGGGCAACCTGTCCCGCGTCGATGGCGACGACGCGGCGGCGCAGCAGGTCGACGATCTCTCTGTTGTGGGTCGCCATCACGACGGTGGCCCCGCGGGCGTTGATGCGGAGGAAGAGCTGCATGATCTCCCACGCGGTCGCGGGGTCGAGGTTGCCGGTGGGCTCGTCGGCGATGATGAAACGCGGCGCGTGGACCAGCGCGCGGGCGATGGCGACCCGCTGCTGCTCGCCGCCGGACAGGTTCGCCGGGTAGGTGTGCTCCTTGCCCGAAAGGCTCACGGTGTCGAGGGCCTCGGCCACGCGCGACCTCACGTGGTGGTCAGGCTCACCCAGCACTCGCAGCGCGAACGCGATGTTCTCGTAGACGGTGAGGTTGGGCAGCAGCTTGAAGTCCTGGAACACGAGCCCGACCTTGCGGCGGTAGAAAGGGAGCCTGCGCCGCTTCATTCGCCCAAGCTCGATCCCGTCGACGAAGATCTTGCCCCGGGTGGGCTTCTCCTCCCGGATCAGAAGGCGGACGAGGGTCGACTTGCCCGCGCCCGAAGGACCTACGAGGAAGAGGAAGTCCCCCTGAGGCACCTCGAGATTGATGTCGCGAAGGGCCTGGGTGCCCGTCGGGTACGTCTTGAAGACGTGCTGGAAGGTGATGACCGGCCGAGTGTCGAAATCCGGTGTTAAAACCATTAGCTGTATCTCTTGCTGTGGCGTTACGCGCCTGAGGGCGCGAATGGCTAGGTCGCGGGCAGTATACCCCATGCCCCCGGCGGCTCCAACCCCTACCCAGCGTGTCAAACACAGGTTTAACGGACGCGGGTTAGGAAGGTTGCGCGACTGGTGCGTTTTGGCTCAAGCGCCAGCGCAGCCAGGCCTCGATGAACGGGTCGATCTCGCCGTCCAGCACCGCCGGCGCGTTCCCGACCTCCAGGCCGGTCCGGACGTCTTTGACCAGCGTGTACGGCTGCAGGACGTAATTCCGGATCTGGGAGCCGAACTCGGCCGGCATGACCTGGCCCCGGATCTGGTCCAGGTGCTCGGCAGCTTCCTGCTGCTGGCGCTGGAACAGCCGCGCCTTGAGGACCTTCATCGCCATCTCGCGGTTCTTCATCTGCGACCGCTCGTTCTGGCAGGTGACGACGATTCCGGTGGGCAGGTGCGTGATCCGGACGGCCGAGTCCGTCTTGTTGACATGCTGGCCTCCCGCACCGGTCGACCGGTAGGTGTCGACCCGGATGTCCTGCGGGTTGATCACGACGGCGCTCGCGTCGGCGTCCTCGAGCTCTGGCATCACCTCGACGAGCGCGAAGGAGGTGTGGCGTCGATGATTCTGGTCGAACGGCGAGATGCGCACCAGGCGGTGTACGCCGTGCTCTGAGCGCAGGAGCCCGTAGGCGCGCGGCCCGCGCACGATGAACGTGGCGCTCTTCAACCCCGCCTCTTCGCCGCGTGACTCGTCCACGATCTCGACCTCGAACCCCCTCCGTTCAGCCCACTTGGTATACATGCGCATCAGCATCTCAACCCAGTCCTGCGCCTCGATGCCACCCTGGCCGACGGAGATCGTGATCACCGCGTTGTGGTTGGCGTACGGGTCCGTGAACAGGAGGTCGAGCTCATGCGCCCGCAGCTCGCGCTCGATCGAGGCGCGCTCCTCCGCGACCTGTTTTTCCAGTTCTGGGTCGCCCGCCGCGAGCTGATCCAGCTCAACCAGGTCCCGGGCGCGCTTCTCGAGGCGATCCCAGGTTGCGATCGTGGCCCGGTAGTCGGCGGCCTCGCGGGCCATCCGACCAGCGCCCTTGGGGTCGTCCCAGACGCCCTGCTGCGTCAGAAGGACGTCTAGCTCGGCAGCCCGCTTTGCTTTCGCCGGTAGGTCAAAGGTGCTCCTGGAGCTGCAGGATCCGGTTCAGTAGCTCTTTGGGGCTCAGATCAGCGTCCATTACTTACCGTGGCACCTCTTGTACTTCTTGCCTGACCCGCACCAGCACGGGTCGTTGCGCCCGAGTTTAGCGGCCGCGCCCGCCGGCACAGCCGCCGCTGCGCCCGCCGCCACAGGCACACCCCGTCGCTGCTGGGCCTTCGGCTTCCCACCCGCCCCGGCCGCCCCATTCGACCCGTCGACCTCGGCGGGACCGCTCTCCGTGACCTGTCGCACCAGCGGCTGGGGCTGAGGGGGCGGAGCGTTTCGCGTCAGCTGGACGCGGAAAATCCCGGAGACGATCGAGCCCTGGATCCGCTCGCGCAGCTCGTTGAACATCTCGAACGCCTCGTTCTTGTACTCGACGAGCGGGTCGCGCTGTCCGTACGCACGCAGCGAGATGCCCTCCCGGAACTGCTCCATCTGGGTCAGGTACTCCATCCACTGGTAGTCGATGGCCTGCAGCATCACGCTCCGCTCCACGAACGGCATGGCCTCGGCGCCGATCTCTTCGACCTTCCGGTCGTAGGCTTCCGACGCGGCGCCGAGGAGGTGCTCGATCAGGCCCTCGGCGCCCTTTTGCAGCGCCTCATCGGGGATCTCAGCGCCCGGCGCGATGGGCAGGTAGCCCGACAGGTACTTGACCAGGCTTTCCAGGTCCCAGTTCTCGGGGTGGCGGCTCGAGCAGTGCTGGTCGACACCCTTGACGATGATCTCGCGGACGTAGCCGAGGATGTTTTCCCGCGCGTCCGCCCCCTCGAGGATCTTGCGCCGCTCCTCGTAGACGATCTGGCGCTGCTTGTTCATCACGTCGTCGTACTCGACCACGTGCTTGCGGGCATCGAAGTGCATGCCCTCGACCTTCTTCTGGGCGCTGGCGATCGAGCGCGCGACCCACGGGTGTTCGATGGGCTCCACCTCTAGCGTGTCCATCAAGCGGCCGATGCGATCCGCGGCAGGGCCGAAGATCTTCATCAGGTCATCCTCGAGCGAGATGAAGAACTTGCTCGAGCCAGGGTCGCCCTGGCGGCCCGCGCGGCCTCGCAGCTGGTTGTCGATGCGCCGGCTCTCGTGGCGCTCCGTGCCGATGATGTGCAGCCCACCGACGTCCGTTACGCCAGGACCGAGAACGATGTCGGTGCCGCGGCCGGCCATGTTGGTGGCGATCGTCACGCCACCGGCTTGGCCTGCCTCCGCGACCACGGCCGCCTCGCGCTCGTGCTGCTTCGCGTTCAGCACGTTGTGCTTGAGCCCGCGACGCTCGAGCATTTTTGCTAGTCGCTCCGACTTCTCGACGGACACGGTGCCGACCAGCACCGGTCGGCCTTGCTTGTTCATCTCGACGACCTCGTCGATCACCGCCTCGAACTTCGACTTCTCGGACTTGTAGATCACGTCGGGCACATCGTTGCGGACCATCGGCCGGTGGGTCGGGATGACGACGACGTCGAGGCCGTAGATCTTGTGAAACTCCTCCGCCTCCGTGATCGCCGTACCGGTCATGCCGGCCAGCTTTTCGTACTGGCGAAAGTAGTTCTGGACAGTGATCGTGGCGATCGTCTTTTGCTCCTGCTGAACCTTGACGCCCTCCTTCGCCTCGACCGCCTGGTGCAGGCCGTCGGACCACCGCCGGCCCGGCATCGTGCGCCCGGTGAACTCGTCGACGATCACGACCTCCGCGTCTTTGACGAGGTAGTCGCGGTCGCGCAGGAAGAGCGCCTTCGCCTTGAGGGCCTGGTTGATCTGATGCGCCTCGATGACGTTCTCGAGGTCGTAGATGTTCTTGATTCCCGTCCAGCGCTCCATCTTGGCGATGCCCATTTCGGTGAGCGATGCCGACTTGTGCTTCAGGTCGACGTCGTAGTCCTCGCCCTCGGTCAGACGAGCCGCCCACCGCGCGTACTGGTAGTACTTCTCGGTCGACTCGTCGGACTGGCCCGAGATGATGTGCGGCGTGCGGGCCTCGTCGACCAGGATCGAGTCGACCTCGTCGACGATCGCGTAGTTCAAGTCGCGCTGTGCGCACTGCTCGAGGTCGCGCGCCATGTTGTCGCGCAGGTAGTCGAACGCCAGCTCGGAGTTCGTGCAGTACGTGATGTCGGCTGCGTACGCCTCTTTCTTGGTCGCCGGACGCAGGTGCTGCAGGCGTGAGTCCGGATGGGTTTCGTCGAGATACTCGGGGTCATAGATGAACGTGCCGGCGGTGCCCACGTTGATGCCCACGGTCATGCCCAACGCGTGATAGATCGGGGCCATCCATCCGGCGTCACGCCTTGCCAGGTAGTCGTTGACGGTGACCAGGTGCACGCCCTTGCCCGCCAGGGCGTTGAGGTAGAGCGCGAGGCTCGCCACGAGCGTCTTGCCTTCGCCCGTCTTCATCTCGGCGATCTTGCCCTGGTGCAGGACGATGCCTCCGACCAGCTGGACGTCGAAATGACGCAGCCCGATCGTCCGGCGGCCGGCCTCACGGCCGAGGGCGAAAGCCTCGATCAGCAGCTCGTCGAGGTCGTGGCCCTCGCGCGCGCGTTCCTTGAGCTCCTCCGACTTCGCCAACAGGGCGGCGTCGTCGAGCTCTTGGAGCTCTGGCTCGAGGGCGTTGATCGCCTGGGTGACGGCCAGGTGACGCTTGACCTCGCGCTCGTTTGGGTCCAGAAGGCGGGTTAGTACGACCATGGTGGGTGCCCTTTCAGGTTACCCGGCCGGGGCCAATTCGAATCCGAAGGCTCCCTGCGCGGCCCTACGTGACCACCGGTTCTATCACGGCCACGGAGCCGTCGGCCCGCTTCACCGCGATCTGGAGCTCCCCCGAGTCCTCGTCCAGGAAGACGAGGAACGGCTGGCTGTCCGCCTCCAGCTCCGAGATGGCGTCCGCGAGGCTCATCGGCCGGACCTTGAGGCGCAGCCGCTCAGGTTCGGTGGAGCGCTCAGCCCCGGCCTCCGGCTGCGGCACGCGGACCGGCGATACGGACTGCTTGCGGGTGGTGACCTTCTCCTTGTGCTTGACCAATTGCCGGTCGATCTTGTCCAGCGCAAGGTCCAGCGCGGACTGCGGGTCGGCACCCCTCTCGTGCGCTGACAGCACCGGTGTGCGCCGTCCATCGAGGTGCACGTTGATCCGTACGACTGTGGTCGCAAGGCCGCTGCGCTTGCGCTCCTCAGAGAACTCCACCTCAGCGTCGGCCACCTTGCCGAAGTGGTGCGCGAGGCGGCTCAGCTTGCGCTGCGCCATTTCGCGCACCTCCTGCCCCAGACCGTTGGTACGGTCGTGCAGGACGACCTTCACAACCTGAGTATATGCGGCTCCGGCCGGACCGGACGCGGCGTCAGTGGGCCGAGGGCTTGTATCCCGGAGGCGGCGGGAAGAGCGAGGTGATCTCCTTCGGCAGAGGGATTCCCTGGTTGAAAATGCGGTCCAGAATCTTCGGGCGGATGCCGGTCGGCTTGAACTCCGCGATGACCTTTCCTTCAGCGGTCGCGCCCTTCTGCTCCAGGACGAAGATGTCCTGCATGGTGATCACGTCCTGCTCCATGCCGACGAGCTCGGTGATGGCGGTCACCTTGCGCGAACCGTCGCGAAGTCGGTTCAGCTGCACGATCAGGTTGATGGCACTCGCGACCTGCTGGCGGATCGCGCGGACGGGTAGGTCGACGCCCGCCATCAGGACCAGCGTCTCGAGCCGGGCCAGAGCATCGCGCGGGCTGTTGGCGTGGAGGGTGGTCATGGAACCGTCGTGGCCGGTGTTCATCGCCTGCAGCATGTCGAGGGCTTCGCCGCTGCGACACTCGCCGACCACGATGCGCTCAGGCCGCATGCGCAGCGCGTTGATGACGAGGCGCTGGATCGTGATCTCGCCTTCGCCGTTGATGTCCCTGGGCCGGGTTTCTAGCCGGCAGACGTGCTCCTGGTGGAGCTGCAGCTCGGCTGCGTCCTCGATCGTGACGATGCGGTCCTCCACCGGGATGAATCCCGAGAGGACGTTGAGAAAGGTCGTCTTGCCGGTGCCGGTTCCACCCGACACGATGATGTTTGCCTTGGACAGCACCGCCGCCTTCAGGAAGCCGAACCCGGCCTCGTTGCAGCTGCCGAAGCGGATCAGGTCCTCGACCTGGTAAGGGTCGCGAGAGAACTTGCGGATGGTCAGCAGCGGCCCGTTCAGGGCGAGCGGGCGGATCACCGCGTTGACACGCGAGCCGTCGGCGAGACGCGCGTCACACAGCGGCGAGCGCTCGTCGATGCGGCGGCCGACCGTGCGGACGATGAACTGGATCACGTTCAGGAGCTGGTCCTCGTCGACGAACTTGATGTTCGTAAGGACGACCTTGCCGCCCATTTCGACGTAGACATGGTCGTTGCCGTTGACCATGATCTCGGTCACGCGGTCGTCGCGGACCAGCGGCTCGATCGGTCCTAGCTGCTGGTAGTACTCATCGATGTTGATACCGGGGATCCGGACTGCCATTCGGCTAGCCTCCGCACCTTGGTTTGTCTACAGCCGACCGCCAACTATACATTCACGCGCGCGACTGAGACCCCCGTTACAGGCCCCGATCCGGCCGCGCGCAAAGCACTTGCGCAGGCGTCCAGGGTGGCTCCGGTGGTCGCTACGTCGTCCACGATCAAGATCGATTCGCCCATCAGAGCGTCGCCCTCCCAGGCAAATGCGTCTCGCACGTTGGAGAGGCGCCAGCGGCGGTCGAGGCCGACCTGGGGCGGCGTCTCCCTCGTACGTACCAGTACCCCGGGCGGAGCTCCGAGGACGAGGCGCCTGCGCAGCTCTCTGGAGAGGAGGTCGGCCTGGTTGAAGCCGCGCTGCCGCAAGCGCGCGGCGTGCAGCGGGACCGCGACCACCCAGCGCGCCGCGACGCCCTCGACCACGAGGCGCTCAGCGAGGAGTTGGGCGAGGGGCTCGGCGAGCCGGCGCCATCCCTCGTACTTGAAGCGGTGAACCGCGCGCTCGACCGGCCCTTCGTAGGCGACGGCGGAGCGAAGCCTGGTCAACGACCGCAGCCTGGTGCGGCACCCGCACGTCCTGCTCGCGGAGGACAGCTCCACCCCGCACCGGCGGCACAGCGGCTCCTCGAGGCGCCGGATCTTCGCGCGGCAGGGCTCGCACAGCCACGCGCCCACGCGCCGGCAACCTCCGCACCGCGGCGGCAGGATCAGGTCGACCAGACGCATGGGACCAGCGTATGGACCGGGTCAAGGTCGCCTTAACAGCGACGTCTACTGGATGACTATTTGGTCGCCTTTCTGCAAATCGATCTCGGACGTCGAGCCCGGCGGCAGCTCGAGCACGCTGTAGGCGCCGATCTCCCACCACACGACGCCGTACCAGGCCGGCAGCTTGCGATAGACCTTCTTGACGCGTTCCTGGCTGTCGAGGAAGAGAGCGTCGATGGGGAAATTCATGAACATCATGTGGATCCCGCTGCATGGGCTGATCCACATGCCTGTCCCCGGCTCGAGGGTCTTGCGAAACATCAGCCCCAGGCCGCGGCCGAACATCGTCGCGGGCCGCTCGAGCTCCTCCGCGAGCACCTTTCCGCTGCGTTCATGCACCGCGCTCCGACCCTTCATGGCGATGCACTAGCGTAATGAGTGCCGCATGGACTTCGACAGCGATGGGATTCGACTGCATTTCGAGGTCGAAGGTCCTGAGCGAGGCGCTCCGATTGTCGCGGTCCACGGGTTCGCCTCCGACTACCGCCTCAACTGGGTCGGCAGCCGCTGGCAGGAGACGCTGACCGGCGCCGGGTTTCGCGTCATCGGGCTGGACTGTCGGGGCCACGGCCACAGCGATAAGCCGCACGACCCGGCCGCCTATTCGGTCGAGGTGATGACGGGCGATGTCGTCCGGTTGCTCGATCACCTCGACGTGCAGTCCGCCGCATATCTGGGCTACTCGATGGGGGCGCGCATCGGCCTCGAGGTCGTGCTCGATTTTCCGGAGCGGGTTCGGCGCGCCGTGCTGGGCGGCATCGGCGCAGCGGGCGCCATCGATCACGCCGATGAGATCGCGCACGCATTCCGCACCGCCGAGCCGACCGACGACCCGGTCGCGCAGAGCTTTTACAAGTTCGCGGCGGCTCGTCCCATCAACGACCTGATCGCGCTGGCCGCGTGCATCACGGGGCTCAGGCCCGAGGCAAACCCCGCCCGGCTGGCGAAGATCCGCACGCCCATCCTGATCGTCGTCGGCGACGGCGACGACATCGCGGGCCGGGCGCCGGACCTCGTGGAGCTGATCCCGAGCGCCCGGCTGGTGACCCTCGCGGGTCGCGACCACATGAGCGCGGTGACCTCGCGAGAGTTCAAGCAGGCGGCGATCGAATTCCTGACCGCGGACGATTAGCCCCGATGCAGGAACCGGACTCTGCGCCTGCTTCTCCGGGCCGCGTCGCTCGTCGGCACGATCGATATGGTCCCGTCAGGCTCGAGGACACCGAGCTGGACTTCCTTCAGGTCCTTGACGCCGTGCTCGCGGATCGCCATCTCGCACTCCTCTTGCGTCACGCCCTCACGCTGCATGGCGCCTGATACGAACTTGCCGTCCTTGATGATCACCGATGGCGGCGCTCCGAACAGGTTGTGGAAGCGAGGGATCCGGTCCAGCCGGCCGATCAGCGCATTGGTGCCAACCAGCGCCACGATCAGGATCAGGCCGCCGACAAACGACGTGTCAGGCCCCGTCATCGCGGGCTGCAAGGCGTTTGCCACGAGCAGGATGAAGACAAGGTCGTAGACCGTGAACTGTCCGATCTCGCGCTTGCCGAAGATCCGGAGCGCAATCAGCAGCGCCGCGTAGATCCCGATCGCCCTGAGCGCAAGCTCCCACGCGCTGACCGACAGGAGCAGCGCCGGTGGGAGGGCGAGAAGCGTGCCCTTTACCTCAGCGTGGGCGCATCAGGATCAGGACGGCTGGACCGAGCAGGATGATCCACAGCGTCGGGAAGATACAGCCGACCATCGGCAGCATCATCTTCAGGGTCGCCTGGGCGCCTCTTTCCTGGGCGCGCTGCCGGCGCTTGCGGCGCATCTCGTCGGCCTGGATGCGCAGGATCTTGCCGATGCCGGTGCCGAACTGCTCCGACTGGATGACCGCCTGCATGAAGTTGTGGAGGTCCTCGACGCCGCTGTTCCGGCCCATCTCGTCCAGCGCCTCGAGGCGCGGCCGGCCGAGGCTCACCTCGCGCAGGGCTTTGCTCAGCAGGTCGGAGAGCGCGTTCTTGAACTTGTCGGTGACCCTGGCCAGCGAGGCGTCGAAGCCGAGGCCGGCGTCGACGCAGATCACGAGGAGGTCGAGCGCTTCGGGCAAGCCCTTCTGAATCTCGTTCCTGCGCTGATCGACCTTCTGCTTGAGCCAGAGCGCCGGCGCGTAGTAGCCAAGGATGGCTCCCGCCACCAATGAGATGACGAGGTAGACAGGGTTGCCCAAAAGCAGACCGAGCAGGAACCCCACCGCCGCCAAGAGCGCAGCTGCGACGAGCCGCACGGCCACGAAATCCTCGGGTGTGAGGTTCCCGGGCCGGCCCGCCAGCTCGAGGCGGTTCATCATGTCCTGCCGCGACTTCTGTGGCGTCGACCGTGACAAGAGCGAACCGAACTTCTCGATCATGGGCCGCAGCACGCGTTCGCTGAAGGGTCTCTGGAGCTCGATCTCCTCGACAGTCAGCGGCGCGGTCTCACCCGCTCCCCCATAGAGCGAAAGGCGCTGCTGCACCATCGCCGAGGTGTTGGAGGACGGCGTCCGGGAGATGCCGATGAAGAACAGCAGCACACCGCCGGCGCAGATGATCGCGAGAAGGAGAGTTGTCGACATCGGCTAAACCTCGATCGCCACGATGCGGCGGATGATCAGGTTGCCCACGAAGATCATGAAACAAGCGATCACGATGAGGATCCACCCGATGATGTTTCCGAACATCGGCTGGAAGTACGTCGGCGTCACGAAGAACATGAACACCGCGAGGATGATGGGCAGGAGCGTGATGATCCAGCCCGACGCGCGCGCCTGTGCCGTCAGGGTCTGGATCTCGCCCTTGATCCGCACCCGCTCGCGGATCGTGTAGGCGATGTTGTCGAGGATCTCGGCCAGGTTGCCACCGACCGTGCGGTGGATCGAGTAGGCCGTCGCGACCAGGTCGAAGTCCGCGCTGGCGATGCGCTTCGTGATGTTTCCCAGCGCCTCGTCAGGCGAGCCGCCGAGGTTCATCTCGCGGACGGCGCGGCCGAATTCGTCGCCGATGGGCGCGGTCGCGTTCTTGGCCACGGTGTCGATCGCCTGCGCGAACGAATAGCCGGCCTTGAGGGCGTTGGACAGCAGCGTGAGTGTGTCGCCAAGCTGCCCGTTGAACTTCTTCAGGCGCTGGCCGATGCGGTACCTCACGTAGAAGCCCGGGATCAAATACCCGATGAAGAGGAGGAGCAACCCCGCGATCACGTGGAATCGCACCCAGATGATCAACGCCACCAGCAACGCGCTGCCGATCTGGATCATGAAGAACTCCGACGGTCGGAGCTTCAGGTCCGCGCGCTGCAGCTGCTCGGCGACGGACGGCTTGCCCGTTTTCACGTTGCCGCGGCCCATGCGGTCGGCTGCCGGCTGGAAGAGGCGGTTGAGCGTGTCGCGTAAGCCGCCTGACTCCGGGATCGCCTGCGCGCCGGCCGTCGTGACGCCGTAGGCCGCCAGGCGCGCCTGGAAGTCCTCGGCTCCGCCCGCGGAGCGCCGCATCTGGCTGATTCCGATGAAGAAGAGGAACACGCCTGCGAAGGCGATGAGCCCAAAAACCAAGGGGATTGGCATTAAGTCCTCCTAAGGGTCAGTACAGCTTATCCGGCGATGGCTGGTTGACAGCTGCAAAAAGCTTTTCAGATATCTCTTCGCCTTCGGCCCTCAGGTGCTCCATCCGCATCGGGATCACCCCCGTGCCGGTGTGGTAGCCGACCGCCTTGCCCTCGGCGTTGACGCCGACCTGCTTGAACACGAACAGCTCCTGGTACTGAACGTCGCCGTCCTTGATCCCGGTGATCTCGGCCACGCTCACGATGCGGCGGATACCACCACGCAGGCGGGACTGCTGGACGATCAGGTGGATGGCCGAACCGATCGTTTCACGGATGGCCCGGGACGGCAGGTCCTGGCCGGCCTGGAGCACAAGGGTCTCGAGACGGACGAGGGCCTCTTTCGGGTTGTTCGCGTGGAGGGTCGACATCGATCCATCGTGGCCCGTGTTCATGGCCTGGAGCATGTCCAGCGCCTCTCCGCCACGACACTCACCGACGATGATGCGGTCGGGTCGCATACGCAGACAGCTCTTCACCAGCTCGCGGATGGGCACCGCACCCTTGCCCTCGACGTTGGGCGGGCGGGACTCCAGCTGGATCCAGTGAGGTTGCTGCAGCTGCAGCTCGGCCGCGTCCTCGCAGGTGATCAGGCGCTCGTTTTCAGGGATGAACGAGGAGAGGATGTTCAGCAGCGTCGTCTTGCCTGAGCCGGTGCCACCGGACACCAGGACGTTCAACCGGGCCCGCACGCACGAACGCAGGAACATCATGATCTCGGGGCTCGAGGAGTGGAAACGGTTCACGATGTCCGCCGGGCCCCACTTCTCCTTGGAGAACTTCCGGATCGTCAGCGCCGGGCCCTTGAGCGCGATGGGCGGAATGACCACGTTGACACGCGAGCCGTCCTTCAAGCGCGCGTCACAGATCGGCGTGGACTCGTCGACGCGACGCCCCACCAGGCTGACGATGCGATCGATGACCTGGCGCATCTGACGCTCGGACTCGAACGTCACCGAAGACAGGATCGGCTCGCCGCTTTTCTCGACATAGATCTGCTTCGGGTGGTTGGCCATGATTTCGGTGATGTTCGGGTCCGCGAGCAGGGCTTCGAGCGGACCGAGGCCGAGCACGTCGTCGAGGACCGATTCGACAAGGCGCTCCTTGTCGTTCTTGGTCATCGTCATCGCCGTCGTGCGGAAGTACTCCTCGGCGAGCTCGACGATCTTTTCGCGGACGCCGGCCTTGTTGCTCGAGTCGATCTCGTCCGCGAACTTCTCGATCAGCCTGGCGTGGATCTGCACCTTGGCCGCCGTGAAGGCGGGCGTCAGCTCGCCGCCCGCGGTCCTCGAGGCCGGCGGCGGAGCGGTCTGAGCGGCGGTTTGCGCTACCTGCGCCGGTGGCGTGTAGGAGGCGGCCCCAGGCAGGGTTGCAGTGGCGGCGGGACCATTGCCCGATGGTCCCGCCGGGGGAACCGTCTGATTCTGCTTGACCCTATCGAGGAGACCCATCGGGCGCTGCGATCACAACGTCGTGAAATGGAATTTGAGGTCGATCTTGGCCGGGCTGACACCGCCGGCGGCGTCGACGGTCTTGCAGGTGGGGTCGCCGTTGTCCTCGGGTGCGGTCCCGTAGTCCTTGTACGAGATGAGCGTGTAGCGCACCGTGGTGTTGGCGAGGAACCAGGTCAGGTACTCGGCGTCGCACTGCGTGAGCTCGACGGTCAGGCTCGACGTGACGCCGGTGGTCGCGCCGCCGCCTCCCGTGGTGCCTCCTCCGTTCGCGGACGACACTCCCGCCGATGCGGGGCCGAGCCCGATGATGCGGAGGTTCTGGTAGACGGTCTTGGTGATCGGCTTCGGCTGGGCCTGCGCCGCGCCGGTGGCGAAGAGGGAGCTCTGGGCCGAGACGATGACCGTGATGTAGTCGCCCAGGCTGATGTGGCCGGCGACGCCCTGCTGCTCACCCGTTGGGATGGTCATCGCGACGTAGCCTTTGGCCAGCGGCAGGTAAGCGGGCGCGGCGCCCGTGGGCACCAGGTTGATGTCCTTGGCCAGCATGTCGGACGTGATGACCGATCCCTGGGAGATGTTGATCTGCGAGATCAGGTTCAGAACGTCATGCGTGTTGGTGTAGACGTTCGTCAGCGATGCGCTGCCGCTCGTCGAGATCTTTCCGATCGTGAGGTCGTTCGCCGTGATCTGGTGCCGCAGCGGGATCGCCTGCTTGGCGACCACCACCGAGGTCTGCGGGGGCCCGCCGAGGTTCGCCCCACCACTGAGGTTGCCGATCAGAAACACCGCGCCAAAAGCGAGCACGGCCAGCAGCAAGCCGATGATGATGAAAAGACGGCCCCCGCCCGGGCGGGGTCTAGCAGCAGCAGGTGCGACGGCCAAGACTAAGTCACCTCCGGTGAATTGCTCAAGATCGGCGCCATTGTAACCATGGGAACCGCGATCGTCCCTCGCTTGTACCGATAAACACGAGAGCCCCTTGCGGGGCTCTCTTTTGAAGGTGCTTGATACGTGGGCTGTTAGGCTCCGAGTGCAGCTACGACGTTCGAGAACACGTTCTTGATCTGGTTGCCCATCGTAAGAAGGATCACGATGACCACGATTGAGACGAGGACGAGGATCAGGGCGTACTCAACCATACCCTGGCCTTCCTGACGGGTCGTAAGGCTGCGAAGTTTCATGTAAAGGCTCAACATTTCTGCGGTTTCACCTCCTTTTTCCTGGGTTACAGGCTTCTATACCTGTCTGACGCTGCCCGTCGCCCTTTCTTGCAGGCATCGGGTCCTCTCGCGGACGAGGATGCTACTCATCGGTCCAGGGCAGGTCAATTCAATAAGCCAAAACGACCGTGCCACCGGTTCCGGTCGCTAACCTTTCGCCCGAAGTGACGGTTTCCGGCGTCGCAGAGCACGTGCAACGGCGCTCGGGAGCCTACTGGCGAGACCTCGCCTTGAGCCGCCTCCTCCCCTCCCTGTTCTTCAGCCTGTTCCTCGCCCGCCAGCTCGCCCTGATGGGCGGCAGCATCCATGGGGTCCGGACGGTTTCCGATCTGCTCTTCCTCATCCAGCAGCTGCTCGCCCTGGCCTACTTCACGATGCTGGTCGTCCTCTACGCCGTGCGCCTGCCGCAACGGGGGACCGACCGGCGGCTCGCCGTCATCTTCATCGCCTTCACCGGCACGTTCGCCGCGATCGGAGCGAACTTCCTGGGCGGCGGCAATCGCCGCGACAGCCTCGTCCTGGTGGCGGACATCCTGGCCACCGCCGGGCTCGCCTACTCGGTCTGGGGCCTGGCCTACCTCCGCCGCTCGTTCTCCATCATCCCGGAGGCCAGGCGGCTCGTCACCGGTGGGCCGTACTCCCTCAGCCGGCACCCGGTCTACCTGGGCGAGATCGCCACGGCGATCGGGGTCAACCTGGCGACGGCCGGGTGGCTGGGCGCGCTCGCCGTCGGCTACTTCATCGCCTGCGAGCTGCTGCGCATCCGCTGGGAGGAGGGCGTGCTGGCCCGAGCCTTCCCCGGCGATTACCCGGCCTACGCGCGGCGCGTGCCTCGGTACCTCCCCAACCCGTTTCGCCCCCGAGGCTGAGTGAGCCTGTGACCGAACGGCTCATCGACTGGCTGACGGCCCGGACGCTGCTCCTCGGCAGCGTGATGGTCGTCATCCTCTTCCTTTTCATCGGCGCCGAGCAGGACCCCGACTTCTGGTGGCACCTCCGGATCGGGCGATGGATGGTCGAGAACGGACATCTGCCTACGACCGACATCTTCACGTACACCGTGCCCGCCCACGTCTGGACGGACCACGAGTACCTGACCGAGATCCTGATGTGGCTGACCTACAGCAAGCTGGGCGTCGCGGCCCTGTGTGTCGCGTTCGGGCTCATCACCTGGGCAGGCTTCTGGTTCATCTACGCCCAGGTCCGCCGGCAGCCGTTCGTCATCGTGGGCGTCGGCCTGGCGATCGGTGCCATCGCGGGCTCGCCGATCTGGGGGCCGCGCGCCCAGATGATCACGTTCGCCCTGAGCTGCCTCGAGCTTTACTGGCTGCAGGGCTACTTGAGCGGTAGGAGCCGGTCGCTGACCTTTTTCCCTCTCGTCATGGTGGCCTGGGCCAACCTGCACGGCGGCTGGGTGATCGGCTTCGTCTGGCTCGGCGGGGCGCTGGTGGCCGAGCTGGCCGGCTGGGTGATCGACCGCGAGAATCCCGCGCACCGCATGCACGTCCGATTCCTGGCCATCATCGGCGCAGCTTCCCTGGTGGCGGTCGCGGCCACACCGCACTTCCTGAGCCTCTACCCGTACCCGTTCCAAACCGCGGGCAGCGCCGCCCAGCAGGCGTTGATCATCGAGTGGGCCTCGCCCGACTTCCACTATCTGTTCCTTCGCCCATTCGAGGCGATGGTGTTTCTCGTCCTCGCCGGGTTCGCCCTGCGGCGGCCGTCGCTCTACGAGTTCCTGCTCACGGCCGTCGCCGTTTTCCTGGCGCTGCAGTCGGTGCGCAACATCGCTCTGTTCGTAGCCGCTGTGACCCCGGTTCTCATCAACACCTACTGCTCCTGGTGGAAGGAGTTCGCGGCGCGGCGGAAATGGACCCTCGACATCCCTCCCCGGCCCGTGTTCGCGGTGGTTACCGCCATCGTGCTCGTCCTCATCCTGGGAATGACCACCATCCGCGTCGGCGCCGCGCTGACGCCGTCACACCAGCAACAGCTCGACACCACGACCTATCCGGTCGCAGCGGCCGACTGGCTGGCGGCCCACCCCGAGGTCGGCACGCACATGTACAACCAGTACGGCTGGGGCGGCTATCTCGCCTACCGGTTCTACCCCCAGAAGAACCGGCAGGTGTTCATCTTCGGGGAGGCGGCGCTGATGGGAGATCCGCTCCTCAACGAGTACGAGGACGTGCAGACCCTGCGTCCCGACTGGCGCCAGGTCCTCGACAGGTACGGGGTCGACTACGTCGTCTACAACAAGGGCGAGGCCCTCGCCAACGTGCTGGCGACCCAGCCTGACTGGAAGCTCGTCTACGAGGACCCGGTCGCCGTCATATTCGTCAAAACAGCCGCCACACCTTGAAGTTCGGGGTGTCGTAACCGGGCGGCCCAAGCACTGACGGCGGCGTCGACCCGAGGTCGTTGGTCCATACCACGTAGCGGATCTGGTTGTCAGTGATGAACTGCTCGATGTCGGACTGGCCGGTCAGGACCTTGTACACCGTCTGGGCCTTGTTCGCGTAGTCGAACGTCTCGTCGTAGTGGCCGACGTAAACAGTGTCCGAGCTGTACGCGGGGACGTACAGACCGACCTGCGCTATGCAAAGGACGCGGCCGGACGGCTCATTTCCAAGCCATGCGAGGCCGTTGTACTCGGCGGTGCTGATCGTGTACTGCGGCTGAGCAGCCACCGCGAGCGGCGCCAGAACGAGGAACGAGCTGCCGATCGCCGCGAAGGCGACATAGGAGAAAGGTATGAGGCGGCGGGCCCGGACGGTGCGCAGCCGCGGCAGGATCGTCCCGTACATGCCTCGCGCGGCCAGCACGACGAGGGGCAGGTACAGGCCGTCGAGGAAGCGGCGGCGAAGGTCGCCCGCCGGGTTGGGCAGATAGAGGATCGCGGCCAGCAGGACCAGCCATGCCAGGAGGAAGAGGTCCTCGCGCGACCGCCGGCGAAGGGCGCTCGGGATGCCTGTGAGCGCCAGCAAGAGCTGCGGCGCGATGGCGAAGAAGAGGCTGATCGACTCCGGCGGGAGGGCGTTCTTCGAATGGAAGGTCCAGCGCTGGACCTCGGGGTTGCCGATGAACGCGAGATACGAATAAAGGATGTAGGGGGCCGGGATCGCAAAGGCGATCGCCGCGGCCGCCCACCCGCGAGGTCGAGCGGGTCGCAGCAGAAGCGCGACGCCGACGGCGCCACCCATCAGGATGGGCATCTGGGGATGGATCGACGCCTGCCCCAGCCACGCCAGGCCGGCCAGCACGCCGAGCACGACGCTCCCCCGGTCGATCGCCTTCAGGGTGAGAGCCACGCCCAACGCCGCGAACACCCCCGACCAGGCGAAGTGCGGCAGGGCCAGGATCGAGTAGAACGCGGTCAGCTCCGGCATGCGCCAGTCGAGCGTGTCGGTCTGGTTGCCGAAGATGACGGGGTGGCCGAACGCCTGGATCACGTAGCCCATGCCGAGCCCGATGGCGCAGAAGAACAAAGCGAAGCGCCGGGCCGAGCGGTCCTGGATGAAGTGCGAGATGAACAGCCAGGCCCCAGCCATCAGGGCGAACGCCGCGGCGACACGCGCGAAGTGGAACGTCAGGATCAGCGGCACGTTTAGAAACGCTGAGAGGTGGCCCAGGACGATCCAGAACATGAACAGGTAGGCCGACTGGCTCGACTCGGTGGTGTAGCGGTTCTGCCACGACCAGGATCCCTCCCAGCCCTGGCGCATCTTGGCCAGGTACGTGTTCGCGTCGTCGCCGAGGTAGAAGAATCCCCCGAACACGTGGCCCGCGGGCTCGACGGCGTAGGCGTACAGATAAGGAATCGCGGTGATCACCGCGAGGACTAGGCCCATGACCAGCGGGAGGCGCCAGTCGCCGAGCGACCCCCGCGTACTGCTTTGTTCGCCCCTCACCCTGGCTCTCTCCCCTGTGGGGAGAGGGATTTCGGCCTCGGTTTTCATCTGGACATGCTCAGGCGGAGAACGGTCCAGAGGGCGTGGCGGATCTCGCCCTGCGAGACCTTCGAGGCGCCGGCCACGCGGTCCTCGAACCGGATCGGCACCTCGACCACGGGGTAGCCGAGCCGGACGGTGCGGTGGACCATCTCGATCTGGAAGGAGTAGCCCTGCGAGACGACCTTGTCCAATTGGATGCTGGACAGCAGGTCGCGCGTGTAGCAGCGGAAGCCCGATGTGCAGTCGCGCACCCGCAAGCCCAGGAGGCTTCGGCAGTAGGCATTGGCCCCACGCGACAGGAGCAGGCGATGAGGCGGCCAGCCCACGATCTCCCCTCCCCTCATGTAACGGGAGCCGATCGACAAGCCTCCGCAGCCGCGCGCGGCGTCGACGATCGCGTCGAGGTCCTGGACCAGGTGTGAGCCGTCCGCATCCATCTCCACAAAAAGTGAGTTGCCTTCGGCGAGGCCGATTCGGAATGCGTCTTCATATGCGCTGCCGATGCCGAGCTTGCGCTCTCGATGGAGGACGCGCACGCCACCATCCGCCGCCGCCAGGCGGTCCGCAAGCTCGCCTGTCCCGTCGGGCGACGCGTCGTCGACGACCAGCACGTCGTGGCCGAGATGGCGCACCCCAGCGACCACGCGCTCCAGGTTCTCCCGTTCGTTGAAGGTGGGAAGCACGACGAGGACCTCGGTCGGCCTGGACGTGCGCTCGGTGAGGCGGCGCTCGCTCAAGCCCTGAACCTCACCCGGAGGACGTGCTTCAGCATGTCCAGCGAGCTGCTGATGGCGCTGACCTTGGTCGGGGCGGAGTTGCGCCAGACCACGGGGACCTCGGCGATCTTCACACCCTGTTTGCGCGCGTAGTAGAGCACCTCGGGGTCATAGCCGAACCCGTCCGTGCTGAGGTGCTCGAAGGCGCGGTGCGCCACGTCGGCCCGGAACAGCTTGAAGCCGCATTGGGTATCCCAGATGCCGGGCAGCAGCACCGCCTGGACGATGAGGTTGAACGTCTTCCCCATGACCACGCGGTAGAACGGCTGCGAGACCTCGACGCGCGACTTGCGCAGCGCTCGCGAGCCGATGGCCACGCCGGCTCCGTCGCCGAGGGCGGCCTGAAGCTTGTCGAGCTCTTCGATCGGGGTCGAGAGGTCCGCGTCCGTGAGCAGGATCTGGTCACCCTTCGACACCTCGACACCGACGGCGAGCGCGCGCCCCTTGCCGCGGTGGGGCCGAGCTTCGATCCGCACCGCGCCGTGCCGTTGCGCCGCGGCATCCATGACCGATCGGGTTCCGTCCGAGCTGCCATCGTCGACGAGGATCAGCTCATAGTTCGTGCCGTTTCCATCCAGGTATCGCTGGATTTGCTCGATGGTGCGGGGCAGCCGCTGCTCCTCGTTGTAGCAGGGGACGACGATGCTGAGCACCGGTGGGGATGTTACTTGGGGGCGCTCAGAACCTTGATCGCATATGCGGGCAGGACGGCCATCCGGCGGACGCGCCAGGGCTGGCGGGCAAGCCGGTGCAGCCACTCGAGGCCGGCCCGGCGCATCCAATCCGGCGCCCGCGGGACACGCCCCGTCAGGAAGTCGAAGGCGCCGCCGACCCCCATCGCCACGGCGACGCCGAGCCGATCTCTGAGGCGGTCGATCCAGAGCTCCTGGCCTGGCGCGCCGTACGCGACCAGCAGGATCTGTGTGCCGTGACGGTGGATCAATTCGATCGTCGTGGCATCGTCCGCCGGATCGGGAGAGCCGGCGTGTGCCGCGACCTTCAGCCCGGGATTTTCCTCGCCGAGCTTCGTCGCCAGCTCAGCCGCCACGCCGTCGCCGGCGCCGAGCAGGAAGAGTGCGAAACCGCGACGGGCGCACAGAGCCGCGAGCGGCCGGACCAGGTCCGTACCCGTCACCGCCTGCTCGATCGAGCAGCCCTGACGGCGCGCTGCCCAGACAACCCCCGTGCCGTCGGCGAGGCACATGTCCGCGGACTCGAGCACCCGCGCGAACCTGGTGTCGCGCTGCGCTCGCATCACGAATTCGGGATTGATCGTGGCCACCAGGTGGTGTCCACCTTCGTCGACGAAGCGCTCGATGCCATGGAGGGCCTCGGGCCCATCGAGGCAGTCAACCCTGGTCCCGAGGACACGGGTCTGCTTCAAACGTCAGATCCGCAGGCGTCTTTCTCGTGAGACAGACGGCGCCGCGGGAGTCTCGATGTCGACGCTGGTGACCGTCACCGCCGGCATGGAGGTGCCCAGGCCCACGACGAAGTCCTGCAGCGATTCCCCGCCCCCCACCCGCACCCGCGTCCATCGGTACCTGTCGTCCAGGCTGTGCGTGATCGAGACCTGCTCGGTCACGGCCGTGTCGTACCCGGCGGCCTGCACGGCGAGCATAGTCTGCGGGGTGAACCTGCCCGAAGGGTATGCAAAGTCAAGGACCGGATGACCCACGAGCTTTTCGAGCCACTGCTTCGACTGGACAAGCTCGTTCATCGCGCTTCCGTACGACATGCCGGCGAGGTTGGGGTGATGCACGGTGTGCGACGCGATCTGTATGCCGCCGCGGTCCATCTCGACCACCTGGGCACGCGTGACGTAGGGTCTCTGGTCGACGAAGCTGCTGACGATGTAGGCGACCGCCGTGAACCCATACGCCTTGAGGATTGGATAGGCCGCCGTGTAGAGGTCGTCGTAGCCGTCGTCCAGGGTGATCACCACCGGCTTCGACGGCAGCGGCTCGACGCCCGCGAAGTAGGCGCGCACCTGGTTGAAGTTGACCGGATGATAGCCATGCACGGCAAGCCAGTCCATCTGCTCACGGAAGACTTCAGGCGCCACCGACAGCCTGTAGCCGAGGAGGTCGAGGCGCGTCGAAGGCGGCGTACGGATGTAGTGATACATAAGGATGGGTAGGCGGAGCGTGCTGGCGCCCAGCGGAATGACCTGGTGGCGGGCTACGAAGTACTCTCGGTCTGCCGCCGGCGCCTGCACCACCAACGTCGATGACACGAGGGCTTCGGGAACCGCGGCCGGAGCCTGCGCAGGCACCGAATCGCCAAGCTGCAGCGCATAGGCGGAAGCGACCAAAGCCGCAGCTACAGCAACGACGCGGCCGAAGGCCTTCCCCATGGTCGATAGCTTAAGGTCGTGCAGGAGTGGCCTCCAGGACTAAGTCTTTAACCATCGGCGTGGATATCAACCCGGCGACCCGTGCCGTGGTTACGGGGACCGAAATCTTCACCAAGGAGGTCTGCCGCCGGCTGCCCGCGGCGGCGCCCGAGATGCGCTGGCGCTTTTACGCCTCGCGTCCGCGGCGCGGTCTCGGGGTGGACGTGGTCGTCGTGCCCCTCCGGCGGCTGTGGTCGCAGGTCAGGCTGCCCATCACCCTCGCGGCAGAGCGGCCGGACCTGCTGTTCGTCCCGGCTCACGCCGTGCCGTTCGCCTGGCCTGGCCGGGCGATAACCGTCGTCCACGACCTGGCTTTCGAGCGGCATCCAGAGGCTTACTCGTTCGCCGAGCGAACCTACCTGCGTATGACCACGCGGTGGGCGGTGGCGAGGTGCCGCGCGCTGATCGCGGTGTCGGAATCGACCAAGCGCGACCTCGTCGAAGCCTACGGCGTGCCGGAGGAACGCATCCACGTGGTACCTCTCGGCGTGAACGCGCCCAAGGCGACCGCCGCTCCGGCGTCACGCCTGACCGAGCTGGGCCTCGATGGGAATTTCGTGCTGCAGGTCGGCCGCGTCGAGGCGCGCAAGAACCAGGCCGCCGCTCTTGCGGCGGTGGAGCGGCTCGACGACGTGACGTTGGTCGTCGCCGGTCCCGAGCGGGACCGCGCGCTCTCCGAGCAGCTGCGCAACTCGACCCACTGCCGCGTCCTGGGCAGGGTCGACGCGCCGCTGCTGGAGCTGCTGTACAAGCGCGCGAGCGTGGTCGTCGTGCCGAGCCTGTACGAAGGCTTCGGCCTGCCGCTCCTGGAGGCGATGGCCCGTGGCAAGGTCGTCGTCGCGGCCAAGTCCTCCTCGCTGCCCGAGGTGGGAGGCGAGGCAGCCATCTACTTCCACACCTCGGCAAGTCCGGAACAGCTGGCGAACGTGATTCACGTTGCGATCAGCGACCAGGCGCTGCGCGCCAAGCTTGCCCGGGCGGCGCGGGCTCGGGCCGCGAAGTTCACCTGGGACCGGACCGCCGCCGGCATTGCCGCGGTCATCAAACAGTCAATCGGCCCCTAGGGGGGCGCGGCCTGACCTGGCTCCGCCAGGTCACGCCGCAAGGGGGCATGCTCCCCCTCTACTGGACAGCGAGATCGATCGCGCTCCAGGTGAGGCTCGCCGACCTGGCCCAGCTGAACTGAGCCGCGCGCAGGATGCCGCGGTGCCGCAGGTCGGCGGCCAATTGCGTGTCGTCGATGACCCGCTCCAGCTCCTTGCGCCAGGCCTGCGGCTGGTCGGCCGGCACGATGATGGCCGCGTCCCCCACCACCTCGGGCAGGCTCGAGCGGTCGGAGACGATGACCGGCGTCCCGCACGCCATCGCCTCGAGCGGGGGCAGTCCGAATCCCTCGTACCACGCGGGGTGCGCGAGAACGCGGGCCAGGTTGTAGATGGCGGGCAGGTCGGCGGGATCCACCGAGTCGAGGTGATGGACCCGCGGGCCGAGGCGCGACATCATCTCGCGGATCGGCTCATACAGCCAACCCCACGATCCCACGATCACGAGGTCCGGCCGGTCCCGCATGGTCGCCCAGGCCTCCAACAGGGTGGGCAGATTCTTGCGCGGCTCGACCGTGCCGACGAAAAGGACGAACCGCGCGGGCAGGTTCAGACGCGTTCGAGCATCCAATAGCTCCTCGGTGCTCATCGGCCGCATCTTCGGTGACACGCCGTGAGGGACGACCTGGATGCGCGAGCGGTCGAGCCTGAAGATCTCCACGATGTCACGCGCGGTGTTTTCGGACACTGCGATCACGACGTCGGCGCGAAGCACAGAGCGCGGCACGATCAACCGCGTGGAGAGCGGTTGGCGCCCGGGGAACCACCGCGGGTCGCGGTAGATCGCGAGGTCGTGGATCGTGATCACGGACGGGCAGTCGATGCGTCCGAGAGGCATCGCCCCCGCCGGCCCGAAATACGCGTTCGGCCGGAGGCCTCGGATCATGGCCGGCCATCGCAGATGGCGGCCGATGAGCCTGGTCTGCGGCAGGAGGAGGTACGTGGCGTCGGGGACATGTGCGAATCCACCGGGTGGCCCGAAGACCGTCAGGTCGCAGTCGGGCCGGTCGACCGCCATTGCGTGGAGGATCTGGGTCGTGTAGACCCCGACCCCGGCCCGCGGCCGCTCCAGGCCGGAACCATCGACGACGAGCTTGAGGCCGGTCACTCAGCGCAGATAGCTTTGGTTCCGCTTCAGGACTTCGAAGTTTTCGAGCGCCAGTCCGGTGCCGCGCACGACGGAGGTCTGCGGATCGTCCGCCACTATCGCAGGGATGCCTGTGTGCATCGACAGGTAGCGGTCGATGCCGCGCAGCTGAGCCCCGCCACCCGACAGCACGATGCCGCGGTCGAAGATGTCCGCCGCGAGCTCGGGTGGAGTCTCTTCGAGCACGTCGCGCACCGCTCCGACGATGAGCCGGAGCGGCTCCTGGATCGCCTCCACGACGTCGTTCGAGGAGATGTCCACGTTCTTCGGCAGGCCAGAGACGAGGTCGCGGCCTCGCACCTCGGTGATGAGCGGCTGCTTCATCAACACGGCGGAGCCGACCGCGATCTTCACCTCTTCCGCAGTGCGCTCGCCGATCAGCAGGTTGTGCTTGCGTTTCATGTAGGCGGCGATCGCATCGTCGATCCGGTTTCCGCCGACGCGGATCGAGTGCGCCACGACCATCCCGGACAGAGAGATGACCGCTATCTCGGTGGTGCCCCCGCCGATGTCGCAGATGGCGTTGCCACGAGGCTCAGCGATGGGCAGCCCCACCCCGATCGCCGCGGCGAGCGGCTCGTCGATGAGCCATGCCTGCCGTGCGCCGGCGGAGATCGCCGCCTCGGTGACCGCACGGCGCTCCACCGACGTGACCCCCGAGGGCACGCAGATCATGATCTCCGGCCTGAAGAGCCGCTGGCGGCCCTGCACCTTGCCGATGAGGTGGTGAAGCATCCCCTCGGTCACGACGAAATCGGCGATCACTCCATCGCGCATCGGCCGCACGATCTGGATTGCATCAGGCGTGCGCCCGACCATCTCGAACGCCTGCCGCCCGACCGCGAGAATGCGCGTGCCATCGCGATTCACCGCCACGAGCGAAGGTTCGTTGACCACGATGCCTTCGCCCTTGACGTAGATCAGGACCGTCGACGTGCCAAGGTCGATCCCGATCTTCCGCGAGAGGACCGAGAACCTCACTCGTACAGGTGCTGCGGTCCGCCGGTTTCCGGGTTCACCTCGACACTCTCGATGCGCGCCCCGACTGAGGCTAGCTTGCCGACCATGTTCTCGTAGCCCCGCTCCACGTGCCACGCGTTGCGCAGCGTGCTGTCGCCTTCGGCGCACAGCGCGGCAATCACAAGCGCAGCGCCGGAGCGGATGTCGGGTATCGCCAGGTCGGTGCCGTGCAGGCGGCAGGGCCCGTGCACGACGGCATGAAGGCGCCCCTCGACGGTGACGCCCGCCCCCATCTTGGCCAGCTCACGCACGTGCTGGAAGCGATTCTCGTGCACGTACTCGGAGATGACGCTCTGCCCGTCGGCCTGCGTCATCAGCGCCATGTACTGCGCCTGGAGGTCCGTCGGAAAGCCCGGAAACGTCCAGGTCGACATGTCGATCGGCCGCAGGTGCGAACCCGGCTCGCGGCTCACGCGTATGGTTTCGTCCTTCGCCTCGACATGGACACCCGCCTGCTCCAGCTTGAGGAGCGGGACCTGCAGGTCCTCGGGCCGGCTGCATTCGATGCGCAGGTCACCGCCGGCGGCCGCGACCGCGATCGCATAAGTACCGGCTTCCAGGTAGTCGGCGATCACGGTGTGGTCGGTGCCGTGAAGCTCGGGCGTGCCGTCGACGATGAGGCGCTCCGTCCCGATGCCTTCGATGTGCGCACCCATCTTGGTGAGGAGCACGCAGAGATCCTGCACGTGCGGCTCCCGCGCCGCGTTGAAGATCTCGGTCCTGCCCACCGCCTTGACCGCCGCGAGCAGGATGTTCTCGGTGCCGGTGACCGTCGGTAGGTCGAAGACGATGCGCTCGCCATGCAGGCGATCTGCCTCGGCAACGATCTCGCTCGGGGTCTCAATCACGTGCGCGCCCATCATGCGGAGGCCGCGCAGATGCTGCTCGACGCGCCGCGCGCCGATGTCGTCTCCGCCGGGACGCGGCACGCGGGCGTGTCCGAAGCGGCCCAGCAGCGCGCCGAGGAGGACGATGGTGGCGCGCATGCGGCGGCCCAGCTCATCCGGCACCTCGCTCTTTCTCGCGGGGCCCGTGTCGATGACGACGGTACCCGCGCCGCTCGCGCGCCCGCCCAGCAAGGTGAGGATCTCGCCCATCACCGCTGAGTCGGTGACCTTCGGGACGTTGTGCAGGGTCACGCGCTCCTCGGTCAGAAGCGCCGCGGCCATCTCGGGCAGCGCGGCGTTCTTCGAGCCGCTGACGCATATCTCGCCGGCCAGCTGAGCGCCGCCGGTGATGTGGATCGCGTGGTGGCGCCCGGGCACGGTTCCCTTCATGAAGCGCCCCTCACCCCACATCCCTCTCCCCTGAATGGGAGAGGGCGCCAATGTCTCCTCGACAGGGGATTTATAGCCGCCTGGCCCGCGCCAGGCGCAGGCGCGCCTCGGCCATCGCCAGCGCGTTCTGGAATTCCGTCTCCTCCGCGGTGGTCAGCGTGCCGGCGAGCTTCTCCTCGGCGCGGCGCCTGGCCTCCTCCGCCCGCTCGACCGAGATCTCCTCGGCGTGCTCGGCCACGTCGGCCAGCACCGTCACGCGGTCGGGCAGCACCTCGAGGAATCCGCCGCCCACGAACAGGACCTCCTCGGGTCCGCCGAAGGTCTCCTGAATCCGGAGCGGCCCCGGCTTGAGGATGGTCATGAGAGGAGCGTGCCGCGCGAGCACGCCGAGCTCACCCTCCGCGCCGTTGGCGATCATGAACTCGACCTCGCCTTCAAAGAGGCTGCGTTCGACGCTGACCACGCGAAGCGGATACTTCACTACGACCGGGAACCTCCGGCCTGCTTCGCCGGTTCGGCCTGCTTTGGCGGTTCGGCCTGCTTCGCCGGTTCGGTTTGCTTCGCCGCCTCGGTCTTCCTCATCGCTTCGGCCTGCTCGCGGGCTTCGTCGATGGTCCCGACCATGTAGAAGGCCTGCTCTGGCAGGTCGTCGTGCTTGCCCTCGAGGATCTCCTTGAAACCTCGGACGGTTTCGGCGATCGGAACCAGCCTGCCCTCGCGCCCTGTGAACCGCTGAGCGACGTTGAAGGGCTGGGAGAGAAAGCGCTGAACCTTGCGCGCCCGCGACACGGCTTGCTTGTCGTCTTCCGACAACTCCTCCATGCCGAGGATCGCGATGATGTCCTGCAGGTCCTTGTAGCGCTGCATGATCTTCTTCACGCCCTGCGCGGCGTCGTAGTGGTCCTGTCCGACGATCGCCGGCTCGACGAAGCGGCTCGACGAACCGAGGGGATCCACCGCGGGGTAGATGCCGATCTCGACCAGCGACCGCTCCAGCCGCAGCGTCGCGCCCAGGTGGGCGAACACGGTCTGGATGGCCGGGTCGGTGTAGTCGTCAGCCGGCACGTACACGGCCTGCACCGACGTGATCGAACCCTTGCGCGTCGAGGTGATCCGCTCCTGGAGCTCGCCCATCTCTGAGGCCAGCGTCGGTTGATAGCCGACCGCGGAGGGCATGCGTCCGAGAAGCGCGGAAACCTCGGCGCCCGCGAGGAGGTAACGAAAGATGTTGTCGACGAAGAGGAGCACGTCGGCGCCCTCCTCATCGCGGAAGTACTCGGCCATGGTCAGCCCGGTGAGCCCGACGCGCGCGCGGGCGCCAGGCGGTTCGTTCATCTGGCCGAAGACCAGCGCGGTCTGGGGCAGCACGCCCGCGTCCTGCATCTCGACGTACATGTCGTTGCCTTCGCGCGTCCTCTCACCCACGCCCGCGAACACGGAGCGGCCCTTGTGGTGGTAGGCGATGTTGCGAATCAGCTCCTGCACGATGACCGTCTTGCCCGTGCCTGCTCCACCGAACAGCCCGATCTTCGAACCCTTGGCGAAGGTGCAGATCAGGTCGATGACCTTGATTCCCGTCTCGAGGATCTCGACCTTGGGCTGCTGCTCTGACAGCGGCGGGGCGAGCCGGTGGATCGGCCACCGCTTCGTTCCCTCCGGCGTGGGCTCGTCGTCGATCGCGTTTCCGATCACGTTGAACATGCGGCCAAGCGTCTCGACCCCGACGGGGACCGAGATGGGCGAGCCTGTGGCGTGCACCGGATCGCCGCGGCGGATTCCGTCCGTGGAGTCCATCCCGATGCACCGCACGACGTTGTCGCCGATGTCGGACGCGACCTCCAGCACGACGTTGCGCCCGTCGGCGCTCTTGACTTCCAGAGCCTCGAAAAGCTCCGGCTGGTCGCCGGCTTCGAACTCGACGTCGACCACGGCGCCGATCACCTGGCTGATGCGGCCCTGTCGCTCAGTCTTCTTCTTCTCCGGCTTCGCTTTGGTCTTCGCCATTCGGAACTCCTTCCTAGCTCGAGCTGACGGCCTCGGTGCCGCTCACGATCTCCATCAGCTCGGTCGTGATGCCGGCCTGCCGGACCTTGTTTGCGTAGAGGGTCAGAGAGTCGATCAGGTCGCCCGCGGCCTTGGTCGCATTCTGCATCGCGATCATCTTGGCCGAGTACTCGCTCGCCTTGTTCTCGAGCACCGCCTGGAAAACCTGGGTCTCGACGTACCGCGGCAGCAGACCGTCGAGCACGGCCTCGGGCTCAGGCTCGTAGATGTAATCGGCCTGCGGTCCCTGCTTCGGCTCCTCGCGCTTGGGTATCTCGGCGGGGATCAGCACGCGGATCGTCGGCTCCTGCCTGAGGGTCGAGAGCCACTTGGAGTAACAGAGGATGACCGCGTCGGTGTTGCCCTTCGCGTACTCCTCCAGCGCGACCGTGACGGCGGGCAGAACCTCGCCCACGCTAGGCCTGTCGGGAAGGTTGCTCACCTCCGCGATGACGTCGCGCCGGTAGCGCAGGAGAAAGTCGCGACCCTTGCGCCCGAGCGTTACGTACTGCTGGTGCGCCGTGTAGTTCTGGTTCATGTAGCGCGTCGCCATACGGATGTTGTTGACGTTGATGGCACCGCACAGCCCCTTGTCGGTGGTGACAAGGATCATCACCGCGCGGCCGCCTTCCCGGCGCACGAGGAAGGGGTGCTTGTACTCGGTCGCCCGCTCGCCGACCGTTTGCAGGACCTCGACCATCTTGTCGGCGTAGGGGCGCGTCGCCTGGACGGCCGCCTGCGCGCGGCGCAGACGGGTCGCCGCCACGACCTGCATCGCCTTGGTGATCTTCTGCGTGTTCTTGATCGAGTCGATGCGGCGGACGATGTCCCTGAATGAAGGCAACTACTTCTTTTCCTTGTCCGCCGGCTTTTCCATGGCGGCGGGCGTTTCCTTGACCGGAGGCGTTTCCTTGGCCGCGGGCGTTTCCTTGGCCACGGGCGTTTCCATGGCCGCAGGCGTTTCCGTGGCCGCGGGCGTTTCCGTGGCCGCGGACGTGTCCTTGGCCGGAGGCTTTTCCTTGCCGGCAGGCTTTTCCTTGCCGGCAGGCTTTTCCTTGCCGGCAGGCTTTTCCTTGGCGGCAGGTTGTGCCTTGTCTCCAGGCGCCGGTTGCGCGCCGGTGGGGTCGGGCTGGTCCGCATAGCCCTCGACTCCGAACTGGTGATTGAACGTCGAGATCGCCGCGTTCAGCCGGGCGAAGAGCGTGTCATCCAGCGCCTGCTGCTTGTCGATCGCCTCGAGCAGGCCTGCCCGGTCGCTCTTCAAGAAGCGGACGAAGCCCGCCGTCCACTCGAGGACGCGATTCACCGCAACCTTGTCCAGGTGCCCCTGCGTGCCCGCGTACAGGACGGCGACCTGCTCCCCCAGCGGCACCGGCTGGTACTTGTCCTGCTTGAGCAGCTCGGTCAGACGCGCCCCTCGCTCCAGCTGGTTGCGCGTCGCCGTGTCAAGGTCCGACGCGAACTGCGCAAAGGCGGCGAGCTCGCGGTACTGCGCGAGGTCGAGGCGCAGCTTGCCCGAGACCTGCCGCATTGCCTTCGTCTGCGCATCACCGCCGACACGCGAGACGCTGATGCCGACGTTGAGGGCGGGCCGCTGGCCGGCGTTGAACAGGTCCGACTGCAGGTAGATCTGGCCGTCCGTGATCGAGATCACGTTGGTCGGGATGAACGCCGACACGTCGTTGGCCTGCGTCTCGATCACCGGCAGCGCCGTGAGCGAACCTCCGCCGTGAGCCTGGTTCATCTTGGCCGCTCGTTCGAGCAGCCGCGAGTGGAGGTAGAACACGTCGCCGGGATAGGCCTCGCGGCCTGGCGGCCTGCGCAGCGTGGCGGAGACCTGCCGGTATGCCCACGCTTGCTTGGTCAGGTCGTCGTAGCAGCAAAGGGCTTCCTTGCCCTGCTCCATGAAGTACTCGCCCATCGCGCAGCCTGCATACGGTGCGATGAACTGCAGCGATGCTGGGTCGGCCGCGGTCGCGGCGACGATGATCGTGTAATCCATCGCGCCGGCCTCTTCCAGCGTCGCGGCCACGCGCGCGACCGACGCCGCGTTCTGCCCGATCGCCACGTAAATGCAGAAGAGGTCTTTTCCCTTCTGGTTGATGATCGTGTCGAGCAGGACCGTCGTCTTTCCCGTGAAGCGGTCGCCGATGATCAGCTCGCGCTGGCCCCGGCCGATGGGGATCATCGCGTCGATCGCCTTGATGCCGGTCTGAACCGGGCTGTCCACGCGCTTGCGCGTGATCACGCCCGGGGCGATCTTCTCGACCGGAAGCGTCTTCGTCGTTTTGATCGGGCCCTTGTCGTCGAGCGGCACGCCCAGCGGGTTGACGATTCTCCCCAGCAGCTCATCGCCCACAGGGACCTCGAGCAGCCGTCCCGTGGTGCGCACCTCGTCGCCCTCGTGCAGGTGACCGAACTCGCCGAGGATGACCGAACGCACCTGATCCTCTTCCAGGTTCAGGGCCAGGCCGAACGTGTCACGAGGGAACTCGAGGAGCTCGCCGGCCATCGCGTTCTGCAGGCCGTACACCTGCGCGATGCCGTCGCCGACGGCGACGATTCGGCCCACGTCGGCCGAGACCAGGCTCGCGTCGAAATCCTTGAGCCGTTCTTTGATTACATCCGAGATCTCTTTCGTGCTGATTCCCACTTACTTCTCCTAATGAGACGTTACGTCGCCGTCAGGCGGCGGCGGAGCTGCTGCAACCTGGTGGCGACGCTCGCGTCGACGACGCGGTCGCCGTACTGAAGCTTCAACCCGCCGATGATGCGGGGATCGACGACGACGGTTAGGCGCACGTCCTTTTTCAACCGCTTCGAGAGCTCTTGCTCAACGCGATCGCGGTCCTCGTGCTGGAGCTCGATGGCCGTCGTCACGGTGGCGCGCACGCGGCCGGCGGCTTGATCGGCGAGGACCTCGAACTCCTCCTCGATGGCGGGCAGTTCTTTGATGCGCCCGGACTCAACGAGCAGCCTCGCCAGGTTGCCGCTTTTCGTGTCGAGAAAATGCGGCGCGCTGGACACAAGGGCCTCGCGGCGCTGCGTGGCGATGCTCGGGTTGCTCAGCACCGCCGCGACCCCTGGGTCAGCGAACAGCTCGCGAATCCTGGCGATGCGATGCCCCCACTCCTCGAGGTCGCCCTCTTCCTGGGCGAGCTCGAACACGGCCCGCGCGTATCGCTTAGCGGCTGCCGTCGCCACTAGCGACCTCCTCGATGGCTCGCTCGATCAAGCGTCGATGCTTCGCGTCGTCAAGCGTCTCGCCGATCACCTTCTCCGTCGCGGTGACGACGAGGTCCGCGACCTCGGTGCGCACGGTGCGGATGGCCTGGTCTCGCTCGGCCTCGATCTGCTTCCGCGCGTTCTCGACGCTGCGCTTGGCTTCTTCGTCCGCCTTCTGCCTCAGCTCCTGGCGGAGCTGCTCCGCCGACTTGGCGGCCGCGTCGAGGACGCTCTGCGCGGACTTGCGGGCGTCGTTGAGCTTGGCGGTCGCCTCCTCGAGCTGTGCCTGGGCGGCAGCCCTCGCCTCCTCGGCCTCCTTCAGCTGCTGGGCGATGGCGCGCTGGCGCGCCTCTGCGACCTCGACGATCCTCGGGTACACGTAGCGCGCGAGGATGGCGAGCATCACGAGGAAGGTGATCAGCTCGACGATCACCGTTCCGTCGATCGTGACGACGCCCGCGGTCGCGAGAAAGAGCATTAGTGGACCTGGGACAAGAGGACGAACCCGAGTCCGAACGTGACGAAGTACATGCCCTCGACGAGGCCGATCACCGCGAAGAGCCACGGGATCATTCGTCCCTGCGCCTCGGGCTGTCGGGAGATGCCGCCGAGGAAGGCGTTGCCGGCGACCGCGTCGCCGATGCAGGCCCCGATGGCGGCGCCTCCAAGCGCGATGCCGAATCCGAGGAGAGCCGCGGCCAATCCAATTCCGTGGTCTGTCACTGATTTACCTCCTAGTGATGCTCATGTTCGAGACCCTCGCGGGCCGCGGAGAAATACACGACCGTCAGCAGCATGAAGATGAAAGCCTGGATGAAACCGATGAACAGCACGTCGAAAGCCTTCCAGACACCGAGCACGACACTGCCCACGATCAGCCCTGGAATCGTGCCCACCACCGGCAGCGAAAGTGTCCCGAAACCGATGATCAGGCCGATGATCGCGGCGCCCGCGAAGATGTTGCCGAAGAGCCGCATCGACAGCGTCACCGGCTTGGTCAGCTCCTCCAGGATGTTGAGGGGGATGAAGACGACGCGCGCCGGGAGCGGCAGCTCGAAAGGCTTGGTGAACCGGCGGAGGAAGCCGAAGAAGCCGAGCACGCGGACGCTGTACCACTCGACGACGACGAACACGACGACGCCCATGGCCAGCGTCTGGTTCAGGTCGGCGTTGGCTCCGTGCAGGATCGGCACGAGGCCGAGGGGCAGGAACTCGATCCAGTTGGCGACCAGGATGTAGAGGAACAACGTCAGGGCGAGCGGGATGATGAAGAGCGCGTCCGCCGACACGTTGCTGGTGATCAGCGAGCGCAGCTGGTAGTAGCCCCACTCCAGGACCGCCTGCACCTTGGTCGGCTCGCCGTCCCGCAGCTGCGAGCGCAGCCAGAAGCCGACGGCCAGTGTCGCGATCACCGCGATGAAGCTGGAGATCAGGCTGTCGTAGTTGAACGTGCACAACGTCCCGCATCCGCCGATTTCGACCGTCGGGTGAGTGCCGATCTGCGAATCAGCCAGGATCACGCACGCAGTCCCCGCCGCACGCCGACGCCCACCATCACGAGCTGCGCAATCCCGATGCCGATCACGACCGGCCACACCGCGCCGCCGACGAAGCGAGCCGCAATCAGCGCCAGCAGGCTGAAGAAAGCCAGGCGCAGGACACTGGTCGCGAGCATCGGCGCGCGACGCTCGAGCAGCGCCTGGATGAAAAAGCCGTTGAATGAGCCGAGGAGCAGGCCTATGCCGACCCCGGCGCCGAGGCTCAAGTGGCCGGCCAAACCGGCCCCTAGCGCGACTGCCGCGGCCAGGATCATGGACGCGCCCAGGGTCTCGCCCTGAATGCTCCCCACCCTCACTTCGAAAAGTCCCTCACTTTCAACCAGATGCCCGCCGCGGCTGCGGCCAGACCGACGAACAGCCCGACAAGCGCGAAGAGTGGAGCCGTGTGCCACAACCGGTCCAGCGCCACGCCCGCAAGTAGGGGAATCAGGACCGCGGCCGCCATGTAGAAACCGATTCCGGCCAGATCCGACCCGGTTGGGCCCGAACCAGATGTGGGCGTCATGCCCCTCCGAATTCTATCGGCTACTCGGTTCGGCCAACAGGCGGCGAAGGAAGGGCGCCCGAATGCGCCAGCCGGTGTGCTGCAGCATGTCTGCCGCGACCGTCGAAGCCAGCGCCGCGGTAACGACGATGACCACGGCCAGGATGCGGCCGTGCCCGAACAGCGTCAGACCGACCGCGCCGAGCAGGGCGCTGGCGGCGTAGAACACGTAGCAGGTCTGGCGCTGATCGAGACCGAACGACTGCAGGCGGTGATGCAGGTGGAGGAGATCAGGCGTCGCGACGGATTCCCGCCGCAGACGCCGCCGGACAATCGACCAGGCCGTGTCGGCGATCGGAACGGCGAGCGCCAGCACCGGCGCGGCCAGGGCGAAGGCGACGGCAACCTTGGCTATGCCGATGATCGAGATCATGCCGAGCGCCATGCCCAGGAAATGCGCGCCAGAGTCGCCCATGAAGATCCGTGCGGGGTAGAAGTTGAAGATCAGGAATCCGGCGCAGCAGCCGGCGAGGGCGCCTGCGAGCTTGACCACGTCGATGTCCTTCAGCTCCCCCGCGGCGAGCATCATGATCACGGCCACGACCGCGATCACGCCCGCGGCAAGGCCGTCCGCCCCATCGAGAAAATTGACCGTGTTCTGCATCCCCACCAGCCAGAACACGCTGACCGGCAAGATCAGCAGCCCGAGCTGGACGATGTGCCCTCCGGGAAGGCTGAAGAAGCTGATCTGGATGGCGAACACCTCGACCGCGAGAACGGCGAGCACGACCTGGATCGTGAGCTTGGCGAGCGGGTGCATCGGCTTGCGGTCGTCGATGATGAGGAGCGCCATCGCGAGGCCGGAAAGCCCGACCACCCCGAGCGTCTGGAATGTTCGCGGGCCGAACACCAACACCGCCACGGCAAAACCGGCCCAGAGGGCAAGACCCCCAAGCAGCGGCGTCGGCCTGGCGTGCGCGTGGCGGCCGCCGGGATCGGCGATGAGGCCGAAGCGGCGCGACAGGCGGATCGCAATCGGCACCACCAGGACGCAGACGGCGAACGCGAGCAAGAACGGCCACAGTCCCGGCAGCACGTGGTCGCGCAGGCTCGTGATCGAGTCGGTGCTGATGAAGTCGTTCAATCGAAGGCGTACGGGATCGGGAACTTCCGGCACAGCTCCAGCGCGCGCTCGTGGACGGAATCAAGCGTCGCGCGATCGTCGATCCGCTCGACCAGGTCCGCGATGCAGTCGGCGATCACGACCATCTCCGCCTCGCGCATGCCGCGCGTCGTGACCAGGGGCGTGCCAACGCGCACGCCGCTGGGGTTGAACTTGGAGGCGTCGTCGAAGGGAATCGAGTTGCGGTTCAGCGTGATCCCCACCGTGTCGGCGACGTCTTGTACCTGCTTGCCGGTCCGCTTCTGCGGACGGAGGTCGATGAGCATGAGGTGGTTGTCGGTTCCGCCGGTCACCAGCCGCAAACCGCGCTCCATCAGGCGACCCGCCATCGCCTTCGCGTTGGCGACGACCTGCTTCGCGTAGACCTTGAAGTCAGGCTTGAGCGCTTCGCCGAAGCAGACCGCCTTGGCGGCGATTGCGTGCATGAGCGGGCCGCCCTGGATGCCCGGGAACACAGCAGAGTCGATCGCCTTCTGCCAGTCGTTCGTGCAGAGGATGATCGCTCCCCAGGCCCCGCGCAGGGTCTTCTGGGTGGTCGTCGTCGTGATCGAGGCGTGCGGGATCGGCGAGGGGTACACGCCGCCCGCGACCAGCCCGGCCACGTGCGCCATGTCGACGAATAGCGTCGCGCCGACGGAGTCTGCGATCGCGCGCATGCGGCCCCAGTCGACGACCCGTGAGTAAGCCGAGAAGCCCGCGATGAGCATCTTGGGCCGCACCTGCTCGGCAAGCTTCTGCACCTCGTCGTAGTCGATTCGCTCGGTCTCGCGGTTTACGCCGTACGAATGAATCTCATACAGCTTGCCGCTGAAGTTGGCCGGGCTGCCGTGCGTCAGATGTCCCCCGGCGGAGAGGTCCATCCCCATCACGCGATCGCCCGGCTGGCACACCGCCATGTACACGGCCGCGTTGGCCTGTGAGCCGGCGTGGGGCTGCACGTTGACGTACTCGGCTCCGAAGAGCTGCTTCGCGCGCTCGACCGCCAGCGTCTCGATCTTGTCGATGACCTCGCCCGTCCCGCCGTAGTAGCGGCGTCCGGGGTAGCCCTCCGCGTACTTGTTGGTCAGCAGCGTGCCGAGCGCTTCGAGGATGGCGGGGCTGGTCAGGTTCTCAGAGGCGATCAGCTCGAGGGTCTCCGACTGCCGTTTGAACTCTTTGCGGATGAGGTCGGCGATGGTCGGGTCTTCCCGGTCGAGGGCACGGAACGACATCGTGGTTATGGATCGGCTCACGGCCTGATGCTATCCCGAGCGCGGACCGGGGGGCCCGAGCAGCTCCGGCGTGGGGATCGCGCCTTCGCGCAGGACGTGCGGCTCGGGACCGGTCAGGTCCAGCACCGTCGACGCCGTGCCACCGGGAGCTGTCCCCCCGTCGAGCACCGCCATCACGCCGGCAATGGCCGCCGCTTGATTCGCCGTCATGGCCGGTTCCTCCCCATGGAGGTTGGCGCTCGTCGTCATGAGAGGGCCGGCGTGGCTGAGCAGCCCAAGCGCGACCTTGTGCTTCGGGATCCGCACCCCCAGCGTGCCGCCGCCCTTTGCGTACAGGATCAAGGTGAGCGGCCCCGGCCACCAGCGGCGCATCATGGCCTCCGCGCGCGAGTCGACGTGGACGTAGCCCTCGAGCTGGGACTCGGCGGCCACCATGAGGATCAGCGGCATGCCGACCGGGCGACCCTTGATCTGGTAGACGCGCTTCTGCGCGAGCTCATCGTCAGCGCTCGCGCCCAGCCCGTAGACGGTGTCGGTCGGAAACGCGATGACGGCGCCACTGCGCAGCAGCTGCGCCGCGCGTCGAAACCCCGGCTGGGTTGGTTTCATCACAAGGGGTCCCCGCGAACTCACGCCGAAGGCTCTGAGTTCGTGGGGATGAAGGACCATGCTTCAAGGACACGTTCATGGCCGCCCAGGTCTCGATGCACGCGACGCTGCGCGAAGCGCCGCTCCGCTGTCGCGGTGACGGTCGAAAGGATGGACGGATCCAGCTCGGCCAGCACCCGGCCTCCGGGCCGCAGCCGTGCCGGTGATTCTTCGAGGAGCCTGGCCACCAGAGCGGCGCCATCCTTGTCCGCATACAACGCCCGCGCCGGCTGCGCCGTAACCTCCGCCCGCAATTTCGCGCCAGGGCTCACGTAGGGAAGGTTGGCGCAAACGAGGTCGAACTCGCCGGAGAGCGGTCGCATCATGTCGCCACACTCGAGGTGGACGCGTTCGCCCACGTTGTGGCGCGCGACATTTCGCACGGCGACCTCGAGCGCTTCGCGGCTGACGTCCGTCGCCCACACATCTGTGTTGGGTGCGTAATGCGCGACCGCGATCGCAATGCATCCGCTGCCGGTGCCGACGTCGGCGACGCGGATCGTGCGGTCCGCCTCGCGCGCGATGGCCACCGCGCGCTGGACGAGCAGTTCCGTGTCGGGGTTCGGCACCAGGACCGCGGGCGTGACCTCGAAGTCGAGGCCCATGAACTCCTTGTGCCCGACGAGATACGCGACCGGCTCGCCCTTGCCGCGCTGCGCGACCAGGCCCCGATATGCGACCAGCTCTGTTTCGGTCAGCGTGCGGTCGAAGTTCAGGTACAGGTCGAGACGGCGCATGTGGAGCGCGTGGGCGAGGAGGAGCTCGGCGTCGAGGCGGGCGGACTCCGAGCCGTGCTTCTGCAGGTAGTCGGCGGAGAGCTTGAGGACCTCGACGATCGTCAGGTTGTCGGACCGCCGTTCAGTTTGGCGGCCCGCTCGGCGGCCACCAGCGCGCTGACCAGGTCGTCGAGCTCCCCGTTCATCACGCGGTCCAGCTTGTGCAGCGTGAGGTTGATGCGATGGTCCGTGACGCGGTTCTCCTTGAAGTTGTAGGTCCGGATCTTTTCCGACCGGGCGCCGGTGCGCACCATGTCCCGGCGCTGCGCGCCGATCGCCTCCTGCTGCTCGGCGAGCTTCATCTCGTAGAGGCGCGCCCGCAAGACTCGCATCGCCTTCTCCTTGTTCTGGAGCTGCGACTTCTCGTCCTGGATGCTCACGACCAGTCCGGTTGGCTTGTGGGTGATCCGGATCGCCGAGTACGTGGTGTTCACGCTCTGGCCGCCGGGGCCTGTCGAGGTGGAAGTCTTCACCTCGATGTCCTCAGGCTTCAGCTCGACCTCAACGGGGTCCGCCTCGGGCAGAACGGCCACGGTCGCGGCGGAGGTGTGGATGCGCCCCTGAGCCTCAGTCTTGGGCACGCGCTGGACGCGGTGGACGCCGCCTTCGTACTTCAGCTGCGAGTAAGCGCCGTGGCCGTGGACCTCGAACTCGATCTTGTCGTAGCCGCCCATCCCGGTTGGTGACGCGTCGACGACCTCTACCTTCCAACCTTTCTTTTCGGCCCATTTCGTGTACATGCGGAACAGGTCAGCGGCGAAGAGAGCCGCCTCGTCCCCACCCTCGGCGCCTTGAATCTCAACGACGACGTCGCGGTCGTCGTTCGGGTCCTTGGGCAGAAGCAGCACCTTGAGCTTCTCGTCCAGTTCGGCCAGCAGGGATTGGGCGCGGCGCTCCTCGGCGCGGATGTACTCCTGCATCTCGGAGTCTTTTTCCTTGCGCAGCATCTCGCGTGCGGACTCGAGGTCCTGGCGCGCTCGCTTGTAGGCGTTATAGGTCTCGACGGTCTCGCGGAGAGTTCTCTGCTCGCGAGCCAGGAGCGTGAGCTTCTCGTGGTCGACCGCGACCTCGGGGCGCGCCATCTCCTGCTCGATCTCGTAGTAGCGACGCGCGATCGCCTCGAGCCTGTCAATCATCTCGTCATTCCGAGTGGCCTGGCTCCGCCAGGCCACCGCCCCCAAACACCGCGGGCAAGAACGTCCGGCTTGAATGGGGGGTTCCCCACAAGGGGGGCCTGCCCCACTTGTGCTTTTCCGCGTGGCCTGGCTCCGCCAGGCCACCGCCCCCAAACACCGCAGGCAAGAACGTCCGGCTTGGATGGGGGGTTCCCCACAAGGGGGGCCTGCCCCCCTTGTGCTTTCTCATGCGGCGGCTCCGGCTGCGTCCTCCTCACCCTCGCGGGCGCTGTTGAAGGCGGTGATGGCGACCTCGAGCATGTCGTCGGAAGGTTCGCGGGTCGTGAACTTCTGGGTGCCGAGCACCGGCAGCAGGGCGACTTTGATCACGGGGTTGGTGCGGTTGCGCGCCATGAAACGGATCAGCTCAAAGCCAACCCCGGCGATGAGCGGGATGGCGAGCAGCCGCGAGACGACGAGCCAGAACAAGTTCGGGTGAAAGATGGCGACGATGCTGAAGACGACGACGCTCACGACCAGCACGACCAGCAAGAAGCCGGTGCCGCAGCGCGGGTGCAGCGTGCTCGCCCGGCGGACGGACGGGACGTCGAGCGTCCAGCCCGACTCGAACGCGTTGATGGTCTTGTGCTCGGCGCCGTGGTACTGGAACACGCGCCGCACGTCAGGCAGCAGGCCGATCGCCATCAGGTATCCCAGGACGAGAGCGACCCGAATCAGCCCTTCGACCAGGACGAACGTGAAGCTCCCGCTGCGGTGCACCGCCACGTTGGCGAGGAGAAGCGGCAGGCCGAGGAAGATCGCCAGCGCGAAAACCCCGGCCATCGCCACCGACCCGGTGATCTCTTTCTTGCCGATCTCGATGTTGTTGGCGCCGGCGTTCATGTTCGCCGACCAGATGAGCGACTTCATCCCGAGGTGCAGCTGCTCGCCGATCAGAGCAAGGCCGCGGACGAACGGCAGCTTCCACACGGGGTTCGTGTAGATCGGCGCCTTCAGCTCGCCGCGGTCGACCACGATCTGCTTGGTCGTGGGCAGCCGGACAGCGACCGCGTAGTGGTGCTTGCCGCGCATCATCACGCCCTCGATGACAGCCTGGCCGCCATAGAAGAACGGTTGCTGCTTCGGTTTCGGGGTAGCCTCCGGGGCGGCTGCCTCCGGCAGGCTCATCTACGCCCTGGTTTGGACTTTCGCAGCCCGCTTGCGGAACCGCTCGACCTGGCCGCCGGTGTCCACGATGCGCTGCGTACCCGTGAAGAAGGGGTGGCAGACGGAGCAGATCTCGGTCTTGAGCTCCTTGCGGGTGGACCCGGTCGTGAACGTGTTCCCGCACGCGCATGTGACGACCGCGTCTTCGTAAAAGGTGGGGTGAATCTGTGCTTTCAACTTTGTGACTCCAGGGCTAGTTTACCGGGCCAACACCGTGAACAAATTCTCGGTCTGAAGGCTCATCACACCGAGATAAAGGACGAGCGCCAGCCACGCGAACCCAAGCGCCCAGCGGTCGCGGCTCGGGACCGACGCGTAGTACGGGTTCTTCGCATTGCGGAAGCCGGCGCGCGCGGTCTGGATTCCAAGCAGGGCGATGATGATCAGAAGCACGCTGACGAAGTGGAAGATCAGCACGCTGGCCGCCACGGCCACCAGACCGAATACCTGGAACCAGGGCGAAACCGGGGCCAGGATCCAGGCGCCGTCCAGCATCCAGACCGGGATCATGTTGAAGAGGTTCAGGAAGAAGCCGATCGCCGCGGCGAGCAGGAAGAAGGAGTTCCCGGTAGAGAGGTAGAGGGCAAACGCCGCCGTGGCCCCCAGGGTGCCCGCGATCGGGCCGGCGATGCCGATCAAGGCCTGCCTTGTGGCGTTCGTCGGGTGCTCGCGCTGAAAGATGGCGGCGCCGAGGAACGGGATGAACACGGGCACTGTCGCCGCCATCCCCTGGCGCCGGATCTCCACGAAGTGGCCCATCTCGTGGACGAACAGCATCGCGATGAGGGCTCCCGCGAACTCGGGACCGCGGAGCCAGGCGTACGCGCCAAAGCTCACGCCGGCCGAGAGGAGCGTCGCCAAAGCGGGGACCTTGACAAGGAAGATGAGCCCGTACTTGACCACCGCCCATACGGCGAGGGCGGCCGAAGCCAGCCAGCCGAGGCCGCCGCGGCTCCCCTGCTGGGGCGTGGGCGAGTAGTGGTACGGCGACTGCGGGGGGATGTCCGAGGTCGCCTGGTACTGGGACGGCGGGGGAATGTACTGGCCGCTCTGGGGCGGCGCGTAGGGGTCGTTCTGGCTCACGTTTCTAGTTATAGATACCCCGGTCCCGGAACAGCTAATCCGCTAGCTTGCCGAAGCCCCCTGCACCACGTGATGGCGGGTCGTAAGGCGGCGAACGGTCGCGTGGCGGCTGGACAGGACGAGCGACGACGTTTCGGCAAAACCGCTCCCGAAGGCTACGCCCGGGAGCAGCGGGCCGCCCGTCACGCCGGTGATCGCGACCGCGATGTCGCTCGCCGGCGCCAGGTCCTCGATTCGGTAAACCCGCGACGCGCCGTCCCCGACGAGGTTCCGCTCCTCGTCGTTGCGCGGCATCAGGCGAACCTGGAACTCCCCGCCCAGACATCGCACGGCGCACGCCGACATCAGCATCGCGTGCAGGTCGCCGATCCCGATCGCGGCGTCGATGCCCGTGCCGGGCAGCGCGGCCATCACCGCGCTCGCGAAGTCGCCCTCCTCGAGGATCCGGATGCGCGCGCCGGTCGCCGCCACCTCCGCGATCAGCTCCTGGTGC
>DATNMQ010000182.1:0-56626 GCA_035602465.1 Candidatus Sulfotelmatobacter sp.
CATGCCCTTCATCTCGCTGATGTGGAGGAAGCGCTCTTCGTAGTTCTCCTCGGTGTCGCGGTCGAACCCGTCGGGATCCATGACGTATCGGGTGTGGGCGGCAAGATGGCGCATGCCCTTGACTGAGAGCTGACGGGCGTATCCGATGAACTCCTCCTGGTCGAGCTTATCGCCTCTCTCCCCCAGCTGGTCGCGGAGATGGCAGATCACCGCGGCCGATTGGTAGCCAATCTGTCCGCCTTCCAGTGCGTCAGCCACGTCGGGCAGCGAGTCGAGCTGCTTACCCACACGCAGGCGGTCCGAGGCCGAGTTCTGCGACATCGTGAAGGTGTCCATGACCCACGACACCGCGCTGCAGTGGCCGTTGACAAGATGGTCGCCACGGGCTGTTGCTTCGTGGACCCTGCCGGCGAACCTGGCTTCCAGGCGGTCGATCAGCGACCGCAGCTGCTTGAGATCAAGGTCCTCAGCGAGCTCGAGAACAGCCTCCAACGACATGCCAATATTGTACCAAACACACGTTCGTTGTCAATAGAATTCACACGCAACGCTATTCGCCCAGACCACGAACCCAGCAACCAAGACCCTGCCCGGCCACCCCCTTCCCAGTCCGTCCTAGTGACCGCTCAAGTACCCGCCGTACCAAGCCTCGAAGGCAAAGAGCGTCCAGAGCTGCTTCCGGTTATCCCTCTTACCGTCGAGATGGTCCCGAATGAGCCCCTGCACCGCCCCCGCCTCGAACAACCCCTCCCGATCGAGCCGCTCAGGCGAAAGCGCCGCAAGCATCTGCTCCCGAAGCGGCCCGCGAAACCACTCCGCCACAGGGATCCCAAACCCCTTCTTGGGCCGCGAAAGGATCCGCTCAGGCAGCAGCCCGCGCAGCGCCCGCTTCAAAAGAAACTTCGACCGCAACCCCCGCAGCTTCAGCGAAAGCGGCAACCCAGTGGCATAAGCAACGAAGTCGTTGTTCAAAAGAGGCACCCGCCCCTCCAGCGACGCCATCATCGAAGCCCGGTCGAGCTTGACCAGGATGTCGTTCTCGAGGTACAGCCGCATGTCGAGCATGAGGACCTGATTCAAAGCATCGAGCGACCCGTACTCCACACCGAGCACCGAACCATCCCGCGCGGCAACCTCTGCCCGTACATCGGGCGCGAGCACCGCCACCCTCTCCGCGGTATCGAACGACCCCATCCACCGCTGATGCCTCTCCGCCACGGGGTGCGCCGCCCCGCTCACGAATCGCTTGGCGCGAAAGTCGAAGCTAAGGTTGTCGCGGGACACCGGCAGGCGCCGCACGATCGGCTCCACCAACCCACGCCGCAAAACCCGGGGCGCGCGCAGGTAGTACGACGCGAGGCGGTGCGCCTGCATCGTCGGATACCCCGCGAACAGCTCGTCGCCCCCGTCGCCCCCGAGCGCCACCTTCACGTGCCGCCGCGTGAACGCCGACAGGAGGTACGTCGGGATGATGGACGCGTCCCCCAGCGGCTCATCCAGCAGCACATGCAATCGAGGGATCAGACCCAGCAGCATCGCCGGCTCCAGCGTCAGCTCGTGGTGCTCGGTCCCGAGGTGCCGAGCCACCTCGCGCGCATGATCAGACTCGTCGAAGGAGCGCTCGGCGAACCCGACCGAGAAGCTCTTCACGTCCCCACCGAGCTGCGTCATCATCGCCGTCACCGCGCTCGAGTCGATGCCGCCGGACAGGAACACGCCGAGCGGCACGTCGCTGATGAGCTCCTTGCGCACCGACTCGCGCAGCACCGCGCGCAGCTCCTCGCACTCCTCGTCGAGGCTGCGCCGCGAGGCGCCGCCACCGTCGACATTGAGCGAAGGCGCCCAGTATCGGCGAACGCGCAAGGAACGGTCCGCCACCGACCAGGTCAGCGTGTGCCCAGGCCGCAGCTTTTCGATCCCGCGCACGATGCTGCGCGGCGAGGGCACGAACTCGTACGCCAGGTACTCGTCCAGGGCCACCGGGTCGATGCCGCGCCGCAGGGCCGGATCCCGCAGCAGCGCCTTCAGCTCGGACGCGAACACCAACCGCTCACCGTCGACCGAGTAGTGCATCGGCTTGATGCCCATACGATCCCGCGCGAGGAGCAGCGAGCGGCGCGGCACGTCGAACAGCGCGAAGGCGAACATCCCGTTCAACCGCTCGACCATCTGCTCGCCCCACTCCTCGTACCCGTGGACGAGCACCTCGGTATCGGACTGCGTCGCGAACGCGTGGCCCGAGGCAAGGAGCTGCGAGCGGAGCTCGAGGTGGTTGTAGATCTCCCCGTTCTGGACGACCCAAACCGTCGAGTCCTCGTTATGGATCGGCTGATGCCCGCCCTCGATGTCGATGATCGACAGCCGCCTCATCCCGAGCGTCACGCCGCCCATATGCACGGTCCCCTCATCGTCCGGGCCGCGGTGGACCATCGACGCGCACATGCGACCCACCAGGTCACGACCCGCCGACGGATCGCCACCGGCCACACCACATATGCCACACATTTATCGAGACATCTAGCGGGGACTCGCGACGGCCGCACGCGCCGCAGATCGGGGCAGGCGACCGCTAGGGCGCCGGTCAGGGCGCCGAGACGAAGGAAGGGGTGGCCCTAGGAGGAGCGCATCTGTCGATGCGTGACGACGACGGGCCGGGCCCCCTGACGCTCGTATCGGCGTCCTGAGCCCCGAGATGCGGTGTGGGTGGTCGGCGCGAGTCACCTTGTGCGGACGGACGGTCTCCCGTTGGTCACCGATTGCTTCGGAAGCGAGCGCGCGATGATCTCGCGGACCACGTAGGTCGGCTTGTGCTGCGACTCGTGGTACGTACGGATGGAGAGCTCGGCCAGCAACCCCATGAGGATGAACTGAACTCCGACGATGAAGAGCACGACCGAGAGAAGGAGCAGCGGGTTGTTGTGCGCGTACACGTACGGCGGCAGCAGCTTCTGGAGGATGACGATCGCCGCCAGCAGGAGCGCGAGCCCCCACAGCCCGAACGCGGCGAACCCGAAGAAGTACATCGGCTTCGTCGAGTAGCCGCCGAGCAGCTTGACCGTGATCAGGTCGAGCATCACGCGCGAGGTGCGTGACAGCGAGTACTTCGATTTGCCGTAGGTGCGCGGCCGGTGGTTGACGGGGATCTCGGTGATCCGCGCGCCGACCATCCCCGCGAACACGGGGATGAAGCGGTGCATCTCCCCGTACAGCTTCACGTCCCGGATCACCTCGCGCCGGTACGCCTTCAGCGTGCAGCCGAAGTCGCTCAGGGGGACGCGAGTGACGCGGGCGATCAGCCAGTTCGCGACCTTTGACGGAAGAACGCGGGTAGCGTCGTCGTGGCGGTCGCGCCGCCATCCGCTCACCACGTCGTAACCCTCATCGACCTTGCCCATCAGGTGCGGGATGTCATGAGGGTCGTTCTGCATGTCCCCGTCCATGAACACGAGGATCTCGCCGAGGCTGTGGTCGATCCCCGCCTGCACCGCCGCGGTCTGGCCGAAGTTGCGGCGGAAGCTGACGACGCGCACGCGGGCGTCGCGCGTGATCTGGCCGAGCTTCTCTGTGCTGCCGTCGCGGCTGCCGTCGTCGACGTAGATCACCTCGAACGTGCGGCCGAGCGCATCGAGAACGCCCATCAGCTCGCGATGCAGCGGCTCGACGCTGTCGACCTCGTTGTAGACCAGCACGATCACGGACAGGTACGGAGTCTCGCTGGCGGCGTGGCGGGCGCCCATTGAAGGGATTATCCCTTGATAAGCTCGGCTCGCGATGGCAGTCGAGTCAGCCCGAATCAGCACCGTACAGCGCGACGAGACGCGCTCCGAAGCGTGGTGGATCTTCCCCGCGGTGCCGCTCCTCGCGGCCGCCATCGCTTTCGCGTGGACGCTCCACGGCGAGCTGCAGCGCCTGTACGGAATGACGGGCTCGGCGTGGGACTTCGGCTACGACCAGCAGGTGATCTGGAACATCTCCCAGGGCCAGGGCTTCTACTCGAGCTTCGCGCGGGCGAACTTCCTGGGCATCCACTTCGAGCTGATCTTCGTCCTGCTCGCGGCAGTCGAGAAATTCTGGCCGAGCCCGATCGTGCTGCTCATCTTCTCGTCGGCCGGCCTCGCGGCCACCGCCCCGGCCGGCTATCTCTTCTTCCGGGCCATCCTCCCGGCCGACCGCGCGGAGTCGCCCTGGCTCGCGGTCGCCCTGTCCACCACGATCCCGTTCTGGGCGGCGATCCAGGAGGCGGCGCGCGACTTCTTCCACCCCGAGAACATGGCGCTGGCCTTCGCGCTGCTCGCGGCGTGGGCCGGCATCCGCGGCCACCGCGTCGCGATGTGGATCTTCTGCCTGCTCACCCTGACGTGCAAGGAGGACCAGGTCTACACCGTCGGGGTGATCGGCATCCTGATGTCGGCGTACGGCGCGCCCCAGATCAAGAAGCACTGGCGGTTCATCGTCTACCTCGCGGGCGCGTGGTTCCTCAACGGCACCGGGATCGTGCAGCAGCACTTCCGCAACGGCGGGTACACCGACTTTGTTTACTACCGCTGGCTCATCGGGCTCGACCCGACGACGCCTGTGACCCCCCTCGCGATAGTCGAGGCGGCCCTGCGGCCGGGCGCTGTGCTGGTGGTGGCCGGGGTCATCGCCTCGATGTTCGCGCTGCCGCTGCTCGCGCCGAGGTGGCTCCTCCTGGCGGTCCCGCCATACCTCGCCAACGTGCTCAGCGGGCACGTCCCGCAGAACGTGCTGCACCTGCACTACGTCCTTCTATTGATGTTCCCGCTCATCGTCGCGGGCGGGGTCGGCGCGCGAAGGTTCCTCGAGGTCCGCACACTCCGCCCGGTCCTGGCGCTCGGAGTGATCCTCCCGGCGCTCATCCTCGGCTGGGGCACCGGGCGCTTTCCGCCGGCGCTTGGCGCGGACACGAGCCTGTACGAGAATCCGAACACCGTCGCCGAGCTGCAGACCGCGACCGCGATGATCCCGGCCAACGCGCCGGTCAACGCGGACAACGGGCTGACCGTGTGGCTGGCCAACCGCCACACGATCAACGACTTGCCCGACCGCCTCGACGGAAGCTGTTACGTCGTGATCGACGACAACGCCTACATCAGCGGGCCGACCAATCCGCAACAGCGACAGGACGCGATCACCGCCCTGCCGTCGAGCGGCCGCCGCAAGCTGTTCGACGACGGCCGGTTCCAGGTCTGGAGCCCGGTCGGGGACTAGACCTAACTCGTAGGCTTATCGACTACCCATGGCGACATTGACTTCGGTCAGGCAGCGGCTCGATCGGCTTTTCCAGCAGCGGATCGTGATCCTCGACGGCTCGATGGGGGTGATGCTGCAGCACAAGGGCCTCTCCGACGCCGAGTTTCGCGGCGAGCGCTTCCGCGACCATCCCAAGCCGCTGCGCAACAACAGCGACATCCTGTGCCTGACCCAGCCCGAGCTGGTGACACAGGTCCACCGCGACTACCTGAGCGCGGGCGCCGACATCGTCACGACCAACACGTTCACCGCGACGCGCGTCTCCCAGGCCGACTACGACCTCGAGGAGTTCGTGTATGAGATGAACCTGCAGGGCGCCCGCCTGGCACGCAAGGCGGCCGACGAGTTCGAGGACCGGTTCGTCGCCGGCTCGCTCGGCCCCACCAACGTGACCCTCTCCCTCTCCCCGCGCGTCGACGACCCCTCGTACCGGGACGTGACCTTCGACCAGCTGCGCGAGGGCTACATGGAGGCCGCGCGCGCCCTCAAGGAAGGCGGGGTCGACATCCTGCTGATCGAGACGGTCTTCGACACCCTCAACGGCAAGGCCGCGATCGCCGCGGTCAAGGAGGTGGCGCCGGAGATCCCGCTGTTCCTCTCGGTGACGATCGTCGACCGCAGCGGGCGAAACCTGTCCGGTCAGACAGTGGAGGCTTTCTGGACCTCCGTCGAACACGCCCAGCCCTTCGCCGCCGGCATCAACTGCTCGCTGGGCGCGACCGAGATGCGCCCCTACATCGAGGCGATCTCGCGCGTCGCGCCCGTGTACGTCAGCTGCTATCCGAACGCGGGCCTGCCCAACGCGTTCGGCGGCTACGACGAGCAGCCGCCCACCACGAGCCGGCTGCTGAAGGAGTTCGCGGAAGCCGGCTACATCAACGCCGCCGGCGGCTGCTGCGGCACCGGGCCGGAGCACATCCGCCAGATCCGGGAGGCGATGCAGGGCATCCCCCGCCGCCAGATCCCGAACCGCGAGCCCCGGCCGCGTTACAGCGGCCTCGAGCCGTTCGAGATCGGCCCCGACTCGGGCTTTGTCGTCATCGGTGAGCGCACCAACGTCACGGGATCGCTCCGCTTCCGGCGCCTGATCGAGTCCGGCGACTACACGGGCGCAGTGGCGGTCGCGCTGGAGCAGGTGCGCGGCGGGGCGAACCTCATCGACGTGAACATGGACGCGGACCTGCTCGACTCCGAGGCGGCGATGGTGCGGTTCCTGAACCTCCTGGCGACGGAGCCCGAGATCGCCCGCCTTCCGATCATGGTCGACAGTTCCAAGTGGACGGTGCTCGAAGTGGGCCTAAAGTGCCTGCAGGGCAAGGGCGTGTGCAACTCGATCAGCCTGAAGGCGGGCGAGGAGGCATTCCTCGAGCAGGCCAGGAAGGTGCGCGAGTACGGGGCCGCCGTGGTGGTGATGGCCTTCGACGAGATCGGCCAGGCCGACACCGTCGAGCGCAAAGTCGCCATCTGCAGCCGCGCCTACAAGCTGCTCGTCGAAAAGGTGAGCTTCCCGCCCGAGGACATCATCTTCGACCCCAACATCCTGCCGATCGCAACCGGGATCGAGGAGCACGCCGCCTACGCGAAGGCCTTCATCGAGGCGACCCGGCTCATCAAGCAGCGCTGCCCCGGCGTCCACATCTCGGGCGGCGTCTCCAACCTCTCGTTCTCGTTCCGGGGCAACGACCGCGTGCGCGAGGCCATCCATTCGGCATTCCTTTATCACGCGATTCGCGCGGGCCTTGACATGGGCATCGTCAACGCTGGACAGCTGGTCGTCTACGGCGACATCCCGCAAAACCTGCTCGAGCTGGTCGAGGACGTCATCTTCGACCGCCGCCCCGATGCCACAGAGCGATTGGTCGACTTCGCGAAGTCCGTCTCGGGGGCCGGCGCCAAGCGCGAGGTCGACCTGACCTGGCGTGAGGGCTCGATTGAGGACCGCCTGAAGCACGCGGTGCTTCACGGCGAGGTCGCATACATAGAAGAGGACGCGGAGGAGGCGCGCGTGAAGTACGGGAAGCCCCTCCTGGTGATCGAGGGCCCGCTGATGGACGGCATGAAGGTCGTCGGCGACCTCTTCGGCGCCGGCAAGATGTTCCTCCCCCAGGTCGTCAAGAGCGCCCGCGCCATGAAGCGCGCGGTCGCCTACCTGGAGCCGTTCATGGCCGCCGAGAAGGAGGCCTCCGGAGACCAGCGCATGCGCGGCAAGCTCGTGCTCGCGACCGTGAAGGGCGACGTCCATGACATCGGCAAGAACATCGTCGGCGTCGTGCTCGCGTGCAACAACTACGACGTCACCGACCTGGGCGTGATGGTGCCCGCTGAAAAGATCCTCGACGTGGCGACCGAGCTCGGCGCCGACGTGGTCGGCCTGTCGGGACTCATCACGCCTTCACTGGACGAGATGGTCGTCGTCGCCAAGGAGATGACCCGGCGCAACTTCCGGATTCCTCTTCTGATAGGAGGGGCGACGACCTCGAAGCAGCACACCGCGGTGCGCATCGCGCCGGCGTACGACGGGACGACGGTCCACGTGCTCGACGCGTCGCGCGTCATCGGCGTGGTTTCCGACCTCCTGGACGACGGCCGGCGGCCGGGTTTCGAGCGCGCGAACGCCGATCTCCAGGACAAGCTCCGCGAGCAGCACTCGTCGGTGCGCCGCACCCTGCTGACGCTGGGGTCAGCGCGCTCGAAGAAGCTTCGGCTTCCTTTCGACGACCTGCCGAAGCCACCGTTTACCGGACGCAAGGTGATCGAGCCCGAGCTCGCGCGGCTTCGCGAGTACATCGACTGGACCTTCTTCTTCCACGCGTGGGAGCTGAAGGGAAAGTTCCCGGCCATCCTCGACAATCCGTCCCACGGCGCGGCGGCGCGCGAGCTGTACGGCCACGCGCTGGAGCTCCTCGATGAGATCGAGCAAAACCGCTGGCTGAAGGCAAAGGGCGTCTACGGGTTCTGGCCCACGCGATCGGAGGGCGACGACCTCGTGCTCGAGAACGGTGTTCGGTTCCCGATGCTGCGCCAGCAGGTCGACCACGGCGACGACAAGCCCTACTTTTCCCTGGCTGACTTCGTCGCGCCGCAGGGTGACCACATCGGGGCTTTCGCCGTCACCGCGGGACTCGGCGTGGACGAGCTGGCGGGACGCTTTTCCGCCGAGCACGACGACTACAAGGCGATCATGGTCAAGGCCCTCGCCGACCGCCTCGCCGAAGCCTTCGCCGAGCATCTGCACGAGGTTGTCCGCCGGTCGTGGTACGAGCAGGGGCCGAAGCTCTCGAGCGATGAGCTGATCGCCGAGAAGTACCGCGGCATCAGGCCGGCCTTCGGCTATCCGGCCTGCCCCGACCACTCGGAGAAGGAGACGCTCTTCAGCCTGCTCGACGCCCGCTCGATCGGCATGGAGCTCACGGAATCGGGTGCCATGACGCCGACCGCGGCGGTCTCGGGCCTGTACTTCGCCCACCCGCAGTCGAAGTACTTCATGGTCGGCAAGATCGGCCGCGACCAGGTCGAGGACTACGCGCGGCGCAAGGGCATGACGGCGGCCGAAGCCGAGCGCTGGCTGCGCCCGAACCTGGGCTACGACGAGTAAGCGGTCCTAGAAGCGAACGGCTCGCGCGAAGCGCTCCGGTGGCAGATGCGCCTCGATGAACGCGTTCGGCTGGACGAAGCGGTAGGGGAACGCAGGGAAGCCTGAGCATGCGGCGGGCGGCAGCGCGCCGTTCCACGCGTGCGAGTCGTAGTCGCCGTTGAAGACCGCGAAATGCAGGTGTGTCCTGCTGCCCATGTCGGCGACGTCGGCGAAGATCTGGCCTCGCTTCACCGTCGAGCCGGCGCCGAAACCCGACCGCAGCCACACGTGCCAATACTGCGTGATCACCACCCCGGGGCTGGTTTGGTGCCGGATCAGGACGCCGCCTCGAAATTGAGGGTCGATGAGGTAGCCGATGATCACGCCGTCGCCGGCCGCCATCACGGGCTGGATTCCCGTCGTGATGTCCACCCCGGTGTGCAGCCAGACCGCGCCGCCGGGGCACGACCGCAGCGGCGTGCCGTTGCAGTACCGCCATTCGCTCCCGAACCCAAGGCAGTTTGGAGCCCATTCGGGCAGCGGGTACTGGAAGAGGTCCGCCGAGCTCGGGGCCGCGGCCGCGACCGGAGGCTGGACCGCCGCCGGAGCCGGCGAAGCGCCCGGCTCGATCGGCAGGACCAGCGACCAGGCGGCCCCGGCGAGAAGCACAAACTTCATTTCCAAACAGTCTGCGGCTCCACCGACTGCATACTGAAAGCCGGCTGGACGGCGTCGACCCGTACCTGCTGGCGAGCGTCAAGTCGACCTGCGTCAGCGCGGACTGACCGCCTCGATCGCCTCCCACACGCGCATCGGGTGCAGCGGCATGTCGATGTGCCGCACACCCAGGTAGGAGACGGCGTCGATGACCGCGTTCTGCACCGCCGCGGTCGCGCCGGTCGTGCCCGACTCACCGACACCCTTCGCGCCGAGCGGGTTGTGTGGCGTCGGCGTCTCCGTCAGGATCGTCTCCACGATCGGGATCTCGCCGATGCCCGGGATCGCATAGTCGGTCAGCGTGCCGGTGCGCGGGTTGCCATCGAGGTCGTAGACGAACTCCTCGTACAGCGCCTGGGCCATGCCCTGCGCCACGCCGCCGTGGATCTGGCCCTCGACGAGCATCGGGTTGAGCACAGTGCCGCAGTCATCGACGGCGACATGGCGGATCACGCGCGCCTCACCTGTCTCGACGTCGACCTCGGCCACCGCGATGTGGCAGCCGAACGGGAACGTCTGGTCGAACTGGAAGAAATCCTCTTCGGCTTCCAGAGGTTCGCCGGCGGCCAGCTCGGCCCATGAGACGATCGGGCCTGGCACGCCCCGCACGCCGAAGCCTCCGTCGCGCCGCTCGACGTCCTCGATGCCCGCCTCGAAGTGGCGCGATGCCCGCTCCTTCGCCTTCTCGACGAGCGAGACGCACGCGGCCCTCACGGCGCTGCCGCCGAGCTGTAGTGTGCGCGAGCCGTAGCTCCCGTCGCCGCTCGTCACCGCGCCGGTGTCCGATGTGACGACGTTGATCCGTTCCATCGGCACGCTGAGCTCGTGGGAGGCTAATTGCGCGAAAGCGGTTTCGTGGCCCTGCCCGCTGGACGTCGTGCCGGACTGGACGGTGATCGAGCCGTCGAGCTCAACCCGCGCGCCGGCATGCTCCATGGGCGTCATCACCGCGGTCATCTCGACGTAGCAGGAGATACCGATCCCCAGCTGCAGTCGATCGCCGCGGGCGCGCCTGGCGCTTTGCTCGCGACGCAGCTCGTGGTAGTGGCTGGCCTCGAGCGCAAGCTCCATCGCGCGGCGGTAGTTGCCCGTGTCGTAGACGACCCCCGTCCGGGTGGTGTATGGGAACTCACCATCGATCATGTTGCGCATCCGAATCTCGGCCGGGTCCATTCCCAGCTCCATGGCGAGCATGTCCATCGCGCGTTCGATGAGGGACACCGCCTCCGGCCGCCCCGCGCCACGATAGGCTGAGACCACGGTCGTGTTCGTGGCAGCGGACGTCACTCGGACGTGGACCCTGGGGATCTCGTAGACACCCGGCGACATCTGGGCCGTGTACACGGCGCCTCCGGGACCGAGAAGCCCTGGGTACGCTCCCGCGTTCAAGAGGATGCTCGCCTCGAGGCCGACGAGCTTGCCATCTCGCGAGGCGCCGATCGCCACATCCTGGACCTGGGCCCTGCCGTGAGTCATTGCCGTGAGGTTCTCGCTCCGGTATTCGACCCAGTCGACCGGTCGTCCCACTCTCAGTGCAGCAGCCGCGACGACGCTGTGCTCCGGATAGGTCGACAACTTGCCCCCGAAGGCGCCGCCGACATCGGGCGCGATCACCCGCACCTTCTCCTCGGGCACACCCACGAGCTCGGAGACTTCGAAGCGGACGCGGAACGGCACCTGAGTCGAGCACCACAGGCGAACGCCGCCGTCCCCGTCAGGTTCAGCAGCCACCGCGTTGGCCTCGAGCGGCACCACGGCAAGCCGCTGGTTCACGAAACGCGCCCGAACCACGACCTCGGCCCCGTCAATCGCTCCCTGCTCGCCAAACTCGCCGGTCGACGCCTCGTTGGTACCTTTCAGCGGGTGAAGAATCGGCGCGTCGTCGGCCAGCGCCGCTCGAGCGTCGACGACGACCGGCAGCGGATCATATTCGACGAAGACTGCGGCAGCGGCGTCGCTGGCCTGGCCCCGCGTCTCGGCGACGACGACGGCAATCGAATCGCCGACGAACCGCACCAGGTCGGATGCTAGAGGCGGGCGCCCGAAGCCGTCCATGGTCGGCATCTCCTGGTCCTTTAGCCCGAGGTCGGCCGCCGTGAAAACGCCGACTACCCCGGGCATCGACAAAACCGCGTCGCGATCGACTGACACGATGCGCGCGTGCGCCACTGTCGAGCGGACGAATGCAGCGTGCAGCCAGCCTTCTTTCGCAACGTCGCCGGTGTAGAGGCCATGGCCGGTGACCAGGCGGGGGTCTTCGCGCCGCTTGACGATCCCGCCCACCGACGCCTTGACCGCCATGCGTTGCGAGAGTATCAGCCGCTAGCCTGACAAGCTTGGACCTCGACTCGACGATCTCCGAACGGGCCAGGCGCTGGGGCATCCTTCCGGCCTACCACGGCTGGCAGGGTGACGTCGTGCGCACCTCACAGGAGACAGAGGAGGCGATCCTCCGCGCGATGGGCGCGGCGAGCGACGATCCGCCGCCGATTCGACCTCTTGAGGTGCCCGATCAGCAGTGCACCCCTGCCCCAGAGCGCGCGTGGGGTTGGGCGGTCCAGCTCTATGCGCTGCGCTCGAATGACAGCTGGGGCATCGGCGACCTGGCCGACCTCCGCCGCTTCGGCCGCTCGTCGCGCCGGCAAGGCGCATCCCTGATCCTTCTCAATCCCCTCGGCGCCCAGGCGCCGACTCTCCCCTACCCGGCCTCGCCCTACGACGCGTCGACCAGGCGATTTCGCAACACGATCTACCTGCGCGTCGAGGACGTGGAGGGAGCGGAAAAGGTCGACGTCGAGGAGCTTCGCGTTTCTGCGCGCGCCCTCAACGCGCAGCGGATCATCGACTACGACCACGTCTTCGGGCTCAAAACCCGCGCGCTGGAGCTGATCTTTCGGGCGGCGCCTGAGCCCGCTGGACTGCGGACATACCTCCGCACGCAGGGTCGGGCGCTTGGTGCCTTCGCGCGATTCAACGCCATGTCCGAGATCCACGGACCCGCGTGGCGCACCTGGCCGGAAAACGCGCCGGAGCCCGACCCCGAACGCATCGCCTTCCACCAGTGGCTGCAGTTTCACGTCGACCGGCAGCTCGCCCGCGCGTCGCGCGAGATCGGCCTGATCACCGACGTGCCAGTCGGCTTCGCATCGGACGGATTCGACGCCTGGCGCTGGCGGGACTATCTCGCTCCGGGTATTCGCGTCGGCGTGCCACCGGATGAGTTCTTCCGCGATGGGCAGGACTGGGGCCTGCCGGCATTCGACCCGTGGAAGCTCGGCGACGCGCACTGGGAGCCCTTCATCGACGCCATCAGAAGCGCGGCGCGCCACGCCGCGGGCATCAGGCTCGATCACGTGATGGGCCTCTTCCGCTTGTTCTGGATCCCCGAAGGCACGGCCGCAGCCCAGGGCGCGTACGTCGGCCAGCCGGCGGAGATCTTCCTTTCGCTTCTCGCCCTTGAGAGCCGGCGGTCGGGGGCCTTCGTCATCGGCGAGGACCTGGGGCTCGTCGAGCCCACCGTGCGCCGGCACCTCGAAGAGAAGCGGTCGCTGTCGTACCGGCTCGTCTGGTTCGAGGGATCAGAGCCGGCCGAGTGGCCGCACGACGCGGTGGCGGCCGTCGGCACGCACGACCTGCCGACGGTCGCCGGCATCTGGACCTTGAGCGAGCCAGAGCACCGGCTGCACCACCTGCGCGAAAAGCTCGTGAGCATGACGCACCTGCCGGACGACACCCCACCTGTCGACGTCGCGGTCGAGGTGTACCGGCACCTCGCCGCCGGGCAACCGCGAATCGTCCTGGCGTCGCTGGAGGACGCGCTCGGCGTGCACGAGCGCCCCAACGTCCCAGGCACTGTCACGGAGCGGCCCAACTGGCGTCTGGCGCTGCCCGTTTCGATCGAGGAGATCGAGAATTTCGATGGCGTTCTGCGCGTCGCCCAGGCCATGCGGGATGCGGGGCGCTTGTAGGATCTGATCATGGTTTCGAGGTCTCGACTTGCGGGCACCGACCTCGACTTTTATCCACTCGCAGGCCTCCCAATGGACGCATCGGGGCTCCCGATGACAGTCAAGGTGCTGCTCGAAGGCCTCGTCCGCCTCGCCGAGCTCGGCGTTACCGACGAGTCGAACATCGAGGTGCTGGCGCACTGGCCCGCGGTGCCACCCGCCAACGCAGAGCTCCCCTTCCTGCCCGCGCGGGTCCTGATGCAGGACTTCACCGGCGTGCCCGCCGTCGTCGACCTGGCTGCGATGCGATCGGCGATGAAGCGGGCGGGCAAGGACGCGGGCAAGGTCGATCCGCTTGTCCCGGTCGACCTGGTCATCGACCACTCGGTGCAGGTCGACTCGTTCGGCTTCCGCGACTCCTACACGCGCAACATCCAGAAGGAGATCGAGCGCAACCGCGAGCGCTACTCGCTCCTGCGCTGGGCGCAGCAGGCTTTCCACAACTTCTCGTTGGTGCCGCCCGGCATGGGCATCTGCCACCAGGTCAACCTGGAATACCTCGCGAAGGTCGTCCAGATTCGCGACATCGGCGGCCGCAAGGTAGCGATCCCCGACACGCTGATGGGCACCGACTCGCACACCACGATGGTCAACGGGCTCGGCGTCCTCGGCTGGGGCACAGGCGGCATCGAGGCAGAGGCCGCGATCCTGGGCCAGCCCGCCTACCTCGCACCACCGATCGTCGTCGGCGTGAGGTTCATCGGCGCGCTGCCTGCCGGATCGACCGCGACCGACCTCGTGCTGACCCTCACCGAGATGCTGCGCAAGCACGGCGTCGTCGACAAGTTCGTCGAGTTCTGCGGCGACGGCCTGTCCAGCCTTTCGGTGCCCGACCGCGCGACCCTCAGCAACATGTGCCCGGAGTACGGCGCGACGTCGGCCCTGTTCCCGGTCGACAAGCAGACCCTCCGCTACCTGGAGGTGACCGGCCGCGAGCGCGAGCAGATCGATCTGGTCGAGCGCTATACGAAGGAGCAGGGACTGTTCCGCGTCGACGGCGCGCCGACCCCGAAATTCACCGAGATGCTCGAGCTCGACCTGTCGACGGTCGAGTCGAGCCTTGCGGGACCGAAGCGGCCGCAGGACCGGGTCGCGCTGCCCAACATCTGGAACAGCTTCGCCACGGTCTTCAACACTGGGCCGAAGCCCTCGCCCGAGGCCATCTCGCGCCTGACCGACGAGGGCGGCCCGATCGACGGACGCGCGACGGTGGCGGTGGCCGCAAAGCCCGAGGCCAAGGTCGAAAACGGCTCGGTCGTGATCGCGGCCATCACGAGCTGCACCAACACGTCGAACCCGTCGGTGATGGTTGCCGCGGGACTTCTCGCCAAGAAGGCAGTCGAGCTCGGGCTCGGCGTAAAGCCTTACGTCAAAACGAGTCTCGCGCCCGGGTCGCGCGTAGTGACCGACTACCTCAAGACCGCCGACCTTCTCGAACCGCTCGAGAAGCTGGGCTTTTTCCTCGTGGGTTACGGGTGCACGACGTGCATCGGCAACTCCGGTCCGCTGGCGAGCCCGGAGATCGAGGCCGCGGTGTCGACCGAGGACCTCAGCGTCGTAGCTGTCCTTTCCGGCAACCGCAACTTCGAGGCGCGAATCCACCCGCTCGTCAAGGCCAGCTACCTCGCGTCACCGCCCTTGGTCGTGGCGTTCGCGCTCGCCGGTACGGTGCACAAGGACCTGACCAAAGAGCCCGTCGGGCACACGCCCGGCGGTAAGCCCGTGATGCTCTCCGAGCTCTGGCCGTCGCAGGAAGAGGTCAACTCCGTCGTACAGAAGTGCGTCAAGCAGGAGATGTTCAGGCGCGAGTACTCGCGCATCTTCGAGGGCGACGAGCATTGGAAGTCGATGGCCGCGCCGACGGGACCGATCTTCGCCTGGGACCCGAGCTCGACTTACGTCAAGGAGCCGCCGTACTTCGAAGGCTTCGGACCGGCGCCCAAGGCGCTGACCGACATCGAGGGCGCCCGCGTGCTCGCGATGGTCGGCGACTCCGTGACGACGGACCACATCTCGCCCGCCGGATCGATCCCGGCGGACAGCCCCGCCGGCCGCTACCTGATCGAGCACGGCGTCGACCGCGTCGACTTCAACAGCTTCGGCGCGCGCCGCGGCAACCACGAGGTGATGGAGCGCGGAACGTTCGGCAACATCCGCCTCCGCAACGCGCTCGCCTCGCGCGAGGGTTACTGGACCCGCCACTTACCGCACGGTGACGAGGTAACGATCTTCGAGGCCGCGCAGCGCTACAAGAAGGAAGGCGTGCCACTTCTCGTGCTCGCCGGCAAGGAATACGGGACCGGCTCGTCGCGGGACTGGGCCGCGAAGGGCCCGCTCCTTCTAGGTGTGCGTGCGGTTATCGCGGAGAGCTTCGAGCGCATCCACCGCTCGAACCTCGTCGGCATGGGCATCCTGCCCCTGCAGTACGCGCCAGGCGAGAACGCCCACCTGCTCGGACTCACGGGACACGAGCGCTACACGGTCCACGGCATGAATTCACTCAAACCGGGGCAGCTGGTCGACGTGGAGGCGATCGATGACGAGGGCAAGTCCCTGCGCTTCACGACACGCGCGCGGATCGACAACGAGACCGAGCTTGGCTACCTGCACCACGGCGGCATCCTGCCCCTGGTCCTGCGCGAGCTGATCGCGAAAGACTGACGCTTCGGGACCGTGAGGATGGCCCCGTCCATTTTGTATTGGACGGCTCAGCCCGGCCCGAGAGCGAGGAGCGTCACTCCGCCGAGGGTGAGGATGATCGCTCCGCCCCGCGCTTTCGTCATTGGTTGATGCAACACCAGAGTCGAGAGCACGGCTGCGATGACGATGTACGAGTTAGACGCGGCAGCGGCCACAGAAACCGGAAGGCTGCGGAGACCCAAGAAATAGGACACTGACGCCACCCCGACCATCGCACCGACGCCGATTCCTCCCAGGCTTTGGAGTGACATCGGCATCCTGGGTCCTTCGGCTGCAAAGGCGACCAGGGCGACAGCGGTCATCGCGACGGCCATCAATCCGTTCAGCTGTGTTGCATCGAGCCCGCGCAAAGCGGGCTTTTCGAGAAAAGCCCCGATCCCGATGATGACGACGTAGCCGCCCATCAACAAGAACGCACGTGCCGGCGGCGCCTTCTTCGCGACACTGGTCGCCGAGTGCACCGCGTATCGCGATGACGGTGGGTTCGCCAGCAGAAGAACTCCTCCGAGCGTTAACACCAGCCCCGCAATCTTGAGAGCCGTCACGTGCTCGTCAAGGAGGGTGATGCCAAGCAAGAAGGTGATCACGATGTACAGGTTGGACAGCACCACCACGAGTGAGAGCGGCAAATCGATGAGGGCGAGGCAGTAAATGATCGATCCAACCCCGGTCAGCACCCCAATGCCAAGACCGGCCAGCGCCGGTGGTCCGGTGGGGACGCTGACTCCGTGAACGACGATCAAGGCCAAAGCCGCGACAGCCACGCTGCCGAGCCGGATCAGCAGATTCAGCTGAACGGAGGCGAATCCGCGGGCGATGGGCACCTCGATGACCGAAGCAACCGCGATGAGCACCGAATACGCCGCGATGAATCCGAACGACATCATCATTCGGTTTCGCCGCCAATGTGAGCGGATAAGCTGGCAGAGTGGGCCAGAACGGAGGAAGCGAGATCGACCGCGCGATCAGCGCGCTTCAGGATCGGACCCGTCGGCGAATCCTGCTCGACTTTTATGTGCACCAGCCTGAATGGACGGTTGACGATGCTGCCAAAGCCGCCGGCGTCCACCGAACAGTCGCGCATGGACATCTTGAGCGCCTTGTCGCGCTCGGATACCTGGCGGTCGGGCAGCGCCGGGGAAAATCCGGCAAGCCTGCCAACCTTTATCGACTGGCCGGCCAACAGATCGACTTCACCTTTCCGGTGCGTCGATTCGCCCGCCTGGCTGCCCTTTTGGCGGAGGGCCTCCAAACGCGCGGTCAGGAGGGTATCGAAGTCGCCCGGGAGGCGGGCCGGCGCTACGGCGCGTCGCTCGTGAGCAAGCCGGCTGACTCCCCGCAGTCGGTGCTGCGCGAGTTGGCGCCCCTGGGTGCCGACTACGTCATCGCGGACGATGACAGCGTCCTCGCCCGGAACTGCATCTTTCGGCAAGCCTGTGCCGAAGCGGGAGACGTCGTTTGCGAGCTCCATGCCGGACTGCTCGAGGGAGCCTTTCAGCAGGCGGGATTGGCAATGCGCACCGAGGCTTTGAGGAACTACGCGGCGCGGGGCTGCGCGTATCGGGTTTTGACTACTTAGGCTACGCATGCTATAAAGCCTACAAAGGCTCGATAGCGGCTGGTCCAATCGGGCTCACAAACCAAGTTGCCCGGAGGAGGTCAGCCAAACATGACTGAGAAGAGCCTGTACGAAAGGCTGGGTAGCGTCTTCGCAATCGCGGCGGTGATCGACCACTTCAGCGACGCGGTTGTGCAGAACCCGATCGCCGGGAAGAACTCGAAGAACCCGGCCTTACGGGAGTGGCACACGCGGAACCTGAGCAGATTGCCGGGCCTCAAGTTCATGCGAACCCTGTGGGTCTGCGCAGTCGCGGGCGGGCCGTTTCAATACACGGCGACGAAGCCGGGGGAAACTGAGGTAGGGCTTGAGGAGGCGCACCGTGATCTCAAGATCGCGCCTGAAGAATTCGACGCAGTCGCGGCAGAGCTTTCGCGAACCCTTGACTTCTTCAAAGTGCCTGCGCGCGAGAAGGGAGAGGTCCTCGGCGCTTTCGCCGCGCACAAGAACGAGGTGACCACTGGCTATACGGGCGCGGCGAGGTAACCAACGGGAGGCTCCAACCCTCGAGGGCGCTGGCAATGAATTTTGTTGGAGTCGTTGAAGACATTGGTAAGGGAGTCGACGTCGCGGGAATCACGATCATTCTGGTCGGAGTCCTTGGTTCCAGTTTGCAATTCCTGCGTCGGCTCCGGACTGATGTCGGTTCTGCATATGGTCTCTACCGTGTAGGGCTTGGGCGTGCGATTCTCCTTGGACTGGAGTTTCTCATTGCAGGCGACATCATCCGTACCGTCGCCACCTCACCGACATTTCAGAGCGTTGGCATCCTGGGGAGCATTGTCCTGATCCGAACGTTCCTGAGCCTTGCACTCAATCTGGAAGTCGAGGGCCGCCTGCCCTGGCAGAGAGGAAGAAAAGCCGAAGCGGCCCCCTGATCGTCAAGGTCGTTTCAAATCTCGGTCCCCGGGCTCACTCACCTGTTGCGGATGTTGTTCTGGCCCGACGGTCAAGCTGAGGTCAGCTGAATGGCACACGAAATCCGATCCCTCACTCATCCTCGCGTCCCCCAAGCACAAGGCACCCGGTCATTCAGCCCCTCATGTCCTACCGTGTCGGCTACCCGACGATGAAGACTGTGCCGAGCCCGAGACGCCTCGCCGAATCCGTGATCGCGCAGGCTTGAGAACCATCCGTGCGCTCACCATCTCGGAGCGACTCGCCGCCCTAGCCGGCGTCGCAGCCGCCATCGCTTCGATCGCCGGCTTTGTGCCGGGCCTCTATCGCGACCGGCACCTGGTCATCGCCCAGTCGCACGGCTTTGACATCGGCGACCTGATCGCCGTCCTCGTCCTTGGACTGGGTGTTTTCTGGTCGGCTCGCGGATCAGTGCGTGGGCGCGTGGTAACGATCGGCGCGCTTGGCTACCTGCTCTACAGCTTTGTCACCTATGCGTTCGTGATCGTCCTTAATCCGGCCACACTGCTCTACATCGCGGTGCTCGGCTTCGGTGGCTGGTCGTTCCTCACTGGGCTGGCCCAACTCGATGCCCAGGCGGCGGAGGCGATGCTCGCCGGTCGTCTTCTGCGGCGCGCCACGGCTGTCTTTCTTCTCGTGATCGCAGCCCTGTTTGCTCTTACGTGGCTGCGTGAAATCCTCGTCTCCGTGGTCAGCGGCCGGCTGCCGCCTGCTCTTGCTGCCGCAGGCTGGCCGATGAGCCCACCCTACGTTCTTGATCTCGGCTTTGTCATTCCGCTCAGTGTGCTTACCGCTGTGCGCCTTCTCCGGCGCCAGGTAGGAGGCGCATGGCTGGCCGTGTCGCTGCTCGTTTTCCTTCCGATGCTGTCGACGAGCGTGCTGCTGATGACGGTCTACATGGCAATCGACGGGCAGGCGCTCCTGCTGCCGCTGGTCGCCGTCTTCGGGGTTGTCACTGCGGCGAGCACAGCACTCGCCGTGCTCGCGCTCCAAACTCGAAGCCGGCCGTCGCCAAGCGGGACGACTCGTACCGAACTGTCGATGGGCCTTCGAACGGCAGGCCGGACGACCCATGTCGAGACGCGCCTACCGTCATAGGCTGAAGACAAATGCTCCGGCAAATCGGTTCTTCACGACGACCGCTTCCCGGGATCGCGCGCCTCGCCGTCGTGCTCGAGATCTTCCTCGGCCTCGGGGCATTATTCGGGGGCGGCGCGTTGATCCTGGCATCTGACGGCCATTTGCTCGGCATGCCAACCACACTTCTGGCGGGGTCGCCGTTCACCTCGTTCCTGGTGCCGGGGATCATCCTGTTCACGTTTGTGGGCATCGCACCGCTGCTGGCCGCGGCGATGACCATGCGCCGTCAGGCGTTCGCTCCAATTGCCGCGGTCGCGGTCGGTTTGACGCTCATCGGCTGGGTGTCCGTCGAAATGGTGGTTCTCGCCGGACTCGGGAGCCTGGCCTGGGCTATGTACCTCGTGCTCGGCGTTTGCATTGCGCTGATCGGCGTGGCCTGGTGGCGTTCGTCCCCGCATGCGGTTCGCTGAACTCGGCAGCGGCGCCAAGGCGCTGCGACTCGGTCATATCGGGATCGCTGTCGTTGAGCTAGGCAGTCTCACCTACGTCTGGTATTGCGCGCTATCTGGACGCCGCAACCGACTACTCGGTGCGGCAGTGGCGACATTGTCAGTGCAGGGTGCTGCACTCGTCATCGGGCGCGGTAACTGTCCGCTCGGACCCTTGCAAAAGCGACTTGGTGATCCCGGTCCGTTGTTTGAGCTCGTCCTTCCTCCTCGCGCGGCGAAGGCCGTTATCCCAGTCTTCTTTGCGGTCGCGCTGGGCGGCGTCGCGATCCTCGCATTGCATCGGCGCCGCTAAAGACCAGCTGGTCTGGCGCCACGTCACCGACCCTGACGCTGCCTACGCCACGATCCCACCGACGAGGCGACCAACCGTGGCCGTGACCGCCATTGCCAATCCCCCTCCTACGCAGACTCTTATGGCTGCTCGCAGAATCGGCGCGCCTCCAGCACGTGCCCCTGCAATGCCGAGCGCCACCAGAGCAAGCAGAGCGCTCACCACCACCGCCGTTGTCCGACCTGCGGTCGGGACCAGCAGGAAGGCGATGATCGGCAGCACTGCTCCTGCCGTGAAACTGAGAGCCGAATAGAGAGCCGCCTGCACGGGACGAGCCAGGATGGCAGCCATGCCCAGCTCGTCGCGTGCGTGCGCGCCGAGCGCATCAGAAGCCGTGAGCGCTTCGGCGACCTTGCGGGCCAACTCCACAGGAAGCCCACGTCTGACATAGATCGCGGCCAGCTCTTGCTTCTCGCCCTCTGGGTGCGCCTTGAGCTCTCCGCGCTCCTGGTCGAGGTCGGCTCGCTCAACGTCTCGCTGCGAGCTGACAGACACGTATTCGCCGGCGGCCATCGCCATAGCGCCTGCGACCAACGCGGCTATGGCCGCAGTGAGAACGAACCTCGTCGAGGCTCCTGCCGCGATCACGCCAATGGCAACGCTCGCAACCGAAACGATTCCGTCATTGGCGCCGAGTACTGCGGCCCGCAGCCATCCCGCTCGCTGCCCGCGATGACGGACTCTGGAAACGGTACGCACCTTGCGCAGTCTATCGACGGCGGGCTGGGCATCAGAACTCGCCGGGCGTGTTATGGCGGTTGTTACTCGGGAGAGGCGACCATTGCCGACAGCACCCGATTTTCTCGCATCGCCTGAGGAGGTTGCCCATGTCGGATGTCCATGTCGTTTTCGGTACAGGGTGTGTCGGCCTCGCGGTTGTTGACGCGCTCGTGGCGCAGGCACTTCCGGTGCGAGTGGTAAACCGATCCGGGCGAGCACAGGTGCCAAACGGCGTCGAAGTCATCGCCGGCGACGTTTCAAACCCCGAATTCGCCACCAAGGCTGCAGCGGAGGCAGCTGTCGTCTACCAATGCATGAACCCTCCGTACGACCGTTGGGCAGACCTGTTCCCACCGCTCCAGGACGCCCTCGTCCAGGCCGCGCGTCAGGCGGGGGCGCGCTACGTGTCGTTTGAAAACACATACATGTACGGCGATACAGGCGGAGCGCCGATGACTGAAACCACGCCTCTCGGCGCCCGGACCAAAAAGGGAAAGGTTCGCCTCGCCATGGCCCGGCAGCTCAAGGAGCTGAGCGACGCGGGAGACCTCGCGGTCGCTACGGCACGAGCCTCGGACTATTTCGGTCCACGGGGAACGAGCCAGTCACCATTGGGTGACCTCGTCACCGGCGCCGCCATCGCCGGCAAGCCGGCGCGGGTGCTCGGAAATCCGGACCAGCTCCACAGCTATACATACCTCCCGGATGCGGCGCGCACGCTCGTGGCGCTCGGCACCCGCGACGACGTGATCGGCGAGGTGTTTCATGTACCCAACGCCCCAGCCCAAACCACACGCCAGATAATCAACATGATCGCGCTGGAGCTCGGCCGGCCTATCAAGATCAGCGTTGCTCCCCGTTTCCTCCTGCGACTGATGGGCATGTTCAACCCCACCATCCGGGAGCTCGACGAGATGCTCTACGAGTTCAACAAGCCCTTTGTCGTGGACAGCACAAAGGCTGAGGCCCGGCTTGGGATGAAGCCCACCCCGCTGGCGGAAGCGATCGCTGCGACGGTCGCTTGGTTTCGTGACCGAGAGGCTACGGGTCGACTCCATGTAGGAGCCCCCCAAGCTCAGCCCTAATGCGTTCAGGCGACGCTACAGGAGCGCTTCAATCGCGTCGACGATCCTCGGATCTTCGGGAACGACCTTCGAGCGGAAGCGCCGGACGACGCGTCCATCGCGCCCGATGAGGAACTTCTCGAAATTCCAGCTGACGTTGCCGGCCTTGCCGGAGTCGTCCGCAGATTGGGTGAGGATCGCGTACAGGGGATGCTGGCTTGCTCCCTTGACGTCAAGTTTCGAGAAGAGGGGAAAAGTCACTCGGTAGTTGAGGCTGCAAAACTCCTGAATCTGCTCGGCCGTCCCCGGCTCCTGGCGAAAGAACTGGTTGCACGGAAAGCCGGCCACAACCAAGCCCTGATCTGCGTAGCGGTCCTGAAGCGCCTGCAGGCCGGTGTATTGCGGCGTGAACCCGCAGCGCGAGGCGACGTTGACCGCAAGAAGGACCTTGCCCGAGTACGCGGATAGGCTCTCCAGCTTGCCGTCAAGTCGCGGAAGCTCGACCTGATGGATCGACTGGCTCGCAGTTTCGGCCACAACGACACCAACCAGACCCACGGCCCCCGGTATTCCGCAGCTTGAAGCGGTTACGGCAGAATCGGCTCCCGGCGGGATGGCAAAACCTGACTTCAGCGGCGTCGGGTCGCAGAATAAGGGGCCGCAGACATGGGCCATCTCGAAGAGAGAGATCTCCGGAGCCTTGAGCGGAGGAGCATGTACTCGATCTTCGCCCCACTGGAAGGCGACGACGGGTTGTCGCCTGAGCTCGCTTTGGACGACAAGTCAAATCCAACCAAGTCGGGTGAGCTCGCGGTTTGGGGCTTCCGGCGACGCCGCGCTCGCCGCCGTCCGTCCGCCGACGATCAATGGGTGCCGGCGATGTTCATGTTCGTTCGCCGTTTCTCCTGATCGACGCTCTGCTACCCCTTCTTGAATGCGGCGTCGAACGCCACGCTCGAAGGAGGGAAATCCGTGCGCCTCACCAGAGCCAACGCGTCCGGCGCGCCCCAGTCGCGGTCCATCCCCGAATCCTCCCATTCGATCGACAGCGGACCCTGGTATCCGATTCGGTTGAGGGCGCGGAAGATCGACTCGAAGTCGACGTCGCCGTGACCGGGCGACACGAAGGTCCAGCCCCGATCCGGCTCGCCGAAGTCGAGGTGGGAGCCGAGGATCGACCGGCGCCCGTCGAGCATCTTCTTCGAGTCCTTGACGTGGACGTGGTAGATGCGATCCGCGAACTCCTGGACAAAGGCCGCCGAGTCCAGGAACTGGTGGGCGAAATGGCTGGGATCGAGGTTGATGCCGAAACCTGGCCGGCGTCCGATCGCGTCGAGCGCCTTGCGCGTGGTCACAAAGTCGTAAGCAATCTCGGTCGGGTGCACCTCGAGGCCGAAGCGGACGCCCTCCTTGTCGAAGATGTCGATGATCGGGTTCCAGCGCTTGGCGAAGTCCGCGTAGCCGCGCTCGACCTCGGCCCAGTCGTTGGGCGGAAAGGAATAGAGCATGTGCCACGTCGCGGAGCCGGTGAAGCCGTTCACCTGCTTCACTCCGAGCTTTGCGGCAGCCCGACCGGTGTCCATCATCTTTTTGGCGGCACGCTGCCGTACGCCTTCGGGATCGCCATCGCCCCACACGTCGGCCGGCAGGATCGCTTTGTGGCGGCTGTCGATGGGGTCGCAAACCGCTTGCCCCACCAGGTGGTTCGAGATGGCCCAGCAGTTGAGACCGTGACGCTTGAGGATCTCCCAACGTCCCTTGACGTAGGCGGGATCGGCCAGCGCCTTGTCCACCTCGAAGTGATCGCCCCAGCATGCAAGCTCGAGCCCGTCGAAGCCCCACCTGGCTGCCTTGGCAGCCACCGCGTCGAGGGTCAGGTCGGCCCATTGGCCGGTGAACAGGGTTACAGGACGTCCCATGGGCACATCTCCTTGCGTGCTGCTACCTGACGGCGACCGGGCGATGATCCGCAGCAACCAGATGGTGCACGATGCGGAAGTGCGGGAATCGAATTGAGCGGGGTCTCATGAGGCTGCGCAGCCTGCAGCATGTCTCATCGCCGTATCCCGACGGGGCGCGCCCCTCCGTACGTCGTTTTTACGGCGAGGTCCTCGGGCTTCGCGAGCAACCCGCGCCCTCCACGCTGGCCGACATGCGTCTGCTGTGGTTCTCCGCGGGCAAAGGCCTCGAGTTGCACTTCTTCCCGGGTCCGGTGGACGCAGAGTCGCGGCGCCATTTCTGCTTCGACATCGACGATCTCGAGGAGACGCGGCGCCGGCTTCAGGACGCTGGGCTGGAGCCGTTCGACGACACGCCGATTCCCAATCGGCCGCGCTTCTTCTGCCGAGACCCGGTCGGCAACCTGGTCGAGTTCACGAGAATCGAGGGGGACTATCAGGAATAACGCTCACAGTGACCGATCAAGAGAAGTTGCGAAGCCTTCCCCAGAAATTTGAGAGGGGAGCCTTGAGGTGACAGAAGGTGACCGGGGCGCCTTGCTCGAGGCCTTTGACGCCAAACGGCACGGTGAGGCGCGCGATGAGCGTTGGTGACGTGCACATCCACGTCACGTCAGACGGCAGGTAATCCACCATGAGCGCGTCGGTTGCCGTGAGGTTGTTCGGCAGCCAGTAGTAGGCGCTCAGCTGCGGGCTGACAACGACGGGAAGCTCGCCTGGATTGCCGTAGACGTCGAGCGCGCCCGGAACGCCGTAGTAGGCGGAGATGATGACCGTGTTGCTGCGCTCCGATGCGGGCAGATCGCGATAGATCGTGGTCACCTGGTTCGCGATGTCGTGCCATCCCACGCTGTCAGCAAACACTTCGTTTACCGTGTCGAGGCGCGTGGCGTGAATGCGATCTGGAGGAGTGACCGGGACGACGAGGAAGAAGAACACGACAAATTCCAGCACGCTCGAAACAACGACAGCGATCTGAAGGCTGGACCGAAGCCTTGGACGCTTGAGGCGGGAGATCGCCATCAGCCCCTGAGCCAGGGCGACCGGAATCGTCCCTGCGGCGTAGTAGGACTTACCGACGAAGAGGAAGAGGACCAGCGGAACGGCGCAGGCAATTCCGATTGGGCGCAGCGTCCGGCTGCGGAATAGAGAGATCATCCCGGCCAGCCACAAGGGAAGAAGAAAGAAGAAGTAAACGGCGAACTGAATGAGGTACGTGACTGGGCCACCGGCACTTCCCGAATGGTTGGCGAGGTAGATGAGGGTGGGGAAGCCCTCGACGGCCTGCCAGGCGAGATTCGGCGCCCAGATCAGAAGTGGGATCGCGGCGGCGATCCAGGGGTATTTCGTCCGCAGCTGAATCCGCAACGAAGGAGTGAGGAGGACGGCGGCGCCGATGCCGGCGATGAGACCACCGATCGTGTATTTCACCTCGAGCCCGATTCCCAGCGTGATGCCGAGGTAGATCCAGTACCTGGGTCGCTGGTCGGTGACCAGGCAGAGAAACCAATAGAGGGCGACCATCCAGGTCACCTGATCGAAGGTCACCGTCTGGAAGACCCAGTTCGTGCCGAGCAGAAATGGCGCGGCAATGGCCGCGAGCAGCGCCATGCCCTGGAGCCGCAGCGAGCCGCCAAGCCGGCGGACATAAAGGCCCGAGAGCGCAACGAGGAAACCGCCCAACAGCGACGGGAGGACGCGAAGGGTCCAGGGACTGACCCCGAGGAGCCCGGTCTCAAGTCGAGCAAGGAGTGGGACGAGTGGTGGGAAGTCGACGTATCCAAGGGCGGGATGGCGGCCGCACGCGAGGTAGTAGAGCTCGTCGGTATGGAAACCCAGGGTGCCATTCGTGGCGAGATGCAGGGCGATGACGCCGGCTGCAGCACCTCCGAAGAGAGGTACAGCCGGGAGGCGGGAGTGTTGCCGGCTGGGCACGGCCGTCAAGGCTAGGCTAGCGGCGGCGCCGGGCGGGACCCCGGCGTAGAAGCGCACATCGCCGTCAGTGCCGGCTCCGGCGGTTTTCGGGCGTGTCACACAAGCGCGGGTGCATGCACCGGCGGGGAAACCCAGCGAACGCGGGAGCGATGTCGCCCGCTACGCGGCGGCGGTTTCGGTCCGGATCGGCAGCCTGCGCTCGTGCCCGCACTCGGGACACTCGAACAGCCCCACCAGGACGTCTGGCCGGGAGGCGTCGGAGTGCATCGTGCGCAGCTGCATCGGCACCTCTGTCTCGTGCCGGTCGCACGCCGGAGCTGAGTCTTGATCCATAGCAAGAAGCTAGCGCGCCGCGTCGATTCCGACTAGTGCGCCCGGCACAAGGGCTGCCGGGCATTGCTTGGCCCCCGCCCACAGCCTAAGCTCTCGTTTCATGGCGGCCAAGAAGGTCGACGTCGAGGAGCGAGAGCCCCGGCCGACGGTCCGCGAGGCGATGCGCTCCGCCCTGGCGGCGGCCAAGCTTGTCGGTGGCGCCGAGGGCCTCGACCGCCAGGTGGAATGGGTCCGGCTTATGGAAACGCCGGAGATCCAGCCGCGGGCGGGCGACCTCATGTTCACGACCGGCTTCCCGATCAAGGACGACCCCGCGGCCCAGATCGGCCTGGTGGCCCGCATCGCCGACTCGGGGGGCGCCGGCCTTGTGGTGCGTCCGCTTCCTTATATGAGGAAGATCCCGCCTGAGATGGTCACCGAGGCCGACCGGCTGAAGGTGCCCCTCTTCACGATCCCCCCGGACGTCCAGTTCGTCGACCTGATGGCTCCGCTTCTCGAGCGGATCATCAACGCCGAGCACTGGCGCCTCAAGCGATCGATTGAGATCCATCGCCGGTTCACCGAGCTCGTGCTCGACGGCAAGGGCGTGAACGAGATCTGCCGCACGCTGGCGGACCTCCTGGAGAGCGCCGTCTCCGTCGAGGACGCGAGCTTCCACCTTCTGGCGCACGCGGGCGGGAGCACCGACCCGCACCGCAAGGAGACGATCCTGCGCCAGGGCACGCCGCAGCGAGTCCTGTTCGACCCGCAGATCCAGCGCATCCTGCGCGAGGTCGAGGCCAGGCGCGGCCCGGTCAAGGTGCCGGCCTTCCCCCACCTCGGCATGTCGCGCGAGCGCCTGCTCGCCCCGATCTTCGCCGCCAACCAGGTGCTCGGCTACATCTCGGTCCTCGATCACCCGCCGCAGAACGAGGAGCTCGCCTTCATGGCCATCGAGCAGGCGGCCCTGGTCCTTGCGCTCTCGATCGCCAAGGAGCGCGAGCTGTCCGAGGTCGAGGGCCGGGTTCGCGGCGAGTTCCTCGAGGACCTGCTCCACGGCACCTATGGCGACGAGTCCGCCGCCCAGCGCCGGGCACGCCATGTCGGCTACCCGCTGCACGGCAGCCACATCGTGATGCTCGTCGACATCGACGACTTCCGCGGGTTCAACCGCGCCCGTCAGATCACCGAGGACGCGATCCAGGCGCTGAAGCGTGAGTTTCTCCGCCGGGTGACGGCGGTGGTGCGCTCCAGCTACCAGCGGGCGCTGGTGCAGGGCCGCTCCGACCAGGTCGTGGCACTCCTCCCGCTCGGCACGGAGGCGGGCGACCATCACGCACGAAGCCACGCGCTGGGCCTGCAGGTCCAGGCGGCGGTCGCCGAGTGGAAGCCGGGCTTCACGGTGTCGGTCGGGTTCAGCGCGCCGATCGAGGCGCCGACCGGCGTCGAGGGCGCGCTGCGCGAGGTGACGTCGGTCATGGAGTCGCTGGCGCGGTTCAAGCGATGGGCGCAGGTGGTCGCCGTGCCCGAGCTCGGCCTCACCGGGCTGCTCGCCGCGGTGACAGACGAGCGGTTGGTCGACTACAGCCGCAGGCACCTGGGTCCGTTGATCGAGCACGACAGCGCCCGCAAGGGAGCACTCGTGGCGACGCTGCGCGCGTTCCTGGAGACGGGCGAGCAGCAGCAGGCGGCGCAGCGGCTACGCATCCACACCAACACGCTCCGCTACCGGCTGGACCGGATCAGGGAGATCAGCGGCCTCGACCTCGAAGATCCGGAGACGCGCCTGAACCTGTCCGTCGCACTCAGAGTGCAGTCGCTCCTGGGAATGTAGCGATCGCATAACAAATTCGCCTTTCTTTTGGCGCCCGCGCACTAGCCCCGCCAGGCATCCGACGGTAGCCTTCAGCTTCAGTGCCCCCACCCCTATCTCGATCGCGCCTTGCGTGGCGGGGGGACGTCCCCGCATCCCGGGCGGCCTGTGGCATGGGTTTCGTCGCCACGCCCGAGCTCGGCCACGAGGCGGTCGCGCTGGGTGCCACGGCGCTGGCCCGGCTGGCCCACCGCGGCGGGCTCGACGCCGACGGCAAGAGCGGCGACGGCGCGGGTCTTCTGATCCAGGTCCCGGAGCGGCTGGTGGGCTCCCACCGGGCGGTGGTCGTGCTGTTCGACTGGGACCAGAGGGCTCGCGAGACGGTCGAGCAGGCGATGGCCTCCCACGGCATGCGCGTGGCGGAGTGGCGGCAGGTGCCGGTGGACGTCGAGACGCTCGGCGCGAGGGCGCGCGAGACGATGCCGCAGGTCTGGCACGGGCTCATCGACGACCCCGGCCTCGACCCCACCGAGTGGGAGCGCCGCCTCTACCGCGCGCGCCGCAGCGCCGAAAAGCAGGCGGATGCACACGGCTTGCGCATGTACATCCCGTCGTGCTCGAGCCGCACCGTCGTCTACAAGGGCCTGATGGCGGGCACCCGCCTCGCCGACTTCTACCTCGACCTTCGCGACAGCGCGTGCGAAAGCCGGCTCTCCGTCTTCCACCAGCGCTACTCCACCAACACGATGCCGGACTGGCGCCTCGCGCAGCCTTTCCGGATGCTCGCCCACAACGGCGAGATCAACACGGTGACCGGCAACCGCGCGTGGATGCGGGCGCGTGAGGCGGAGCTCGAGCCGGAGCTGCGCGGCGCGATCTGGCCGGAGGGCTCCGACTCCGCGTCGCTCGACAACGCCCTCGAGCTCCTGGTCCAGCGCGGATGGGAGGTCAGCGAGGCGCTCATGAGCCTCGTCCCCGACGCGTGGGAAGGGCGCGGCGACCTGGCCGGCCCGGTGCGGGACTTCTATCGCTATCAATCGATTCGCTTCGAGCCGTGGGATGGCCCCGCGGCGCTCGCGTTCAGCGACGGCATCGTCGTGGGCGCGGCCCTGGACCGCAATGGCCTTCGTCCGCTGCGCTGGCAGCGGACGAAGCAGGGCCTCGTCGCCGCCGCGTCGGAGGCAGGCGTCGTCACCATGGCGCCGGAGGACGTGGTCGAGCGCGGGCGGCTGGGCCCGGGGCAGATGCTGCTCGTCGACACGCGCGACGGCTCGCTGCTGCGTGACGCCGACGCCAAGGACCGTGCCGCCGCGCGACATGACTACGGCCTGCTCGCGGACCGCGCCCTCGTCCCGGTGGAGCGCCACCATGTTGACCTCGAGCCGCTCGAGGACCTGCCCGCGCATCACGCGCTGCACGGCTGGGGCTTCGAGGACGTGAAGTTCGTGATCGACGTGATGGCCGAGACCGCCGCCGAGCCCGTCTACTCGATGGGCGACGACATCCCCATCGCGCCGCTCGGCCGGACGCCGCGCCGCGTGTACGGATACCTGCGCCAGCGATTTGCGCAGGTGACCAACCCGGCGATCGACCCCTTGCGCGAGAAGGCGGTGATGTCACTGCGCGTCCTGCTGGGGCCGCGTCGCGGAACGCTCGAGCCCGAGGGCGGGGCCGACCGTGAGCTGCTTCGCCGCCACCACCCCGCGGTGCCGAGCGAAGGCGCCGGGCGCGCGCAGGGCGCACCCATCAAGTTGCTCGAGCTCGAGTCCCCGATCCTTGCCGCAGCGGAGCTGTCCCGTGTGCTCGAGGACGCGGTGGTGCTCGACGCGACGTACGCCGCGAACGAGACGCTGCACGACGCATTGGTCCGCCTGTGTCGCGAAGCGGACGAGGCCCAGGGCATCATCGCGTTGAGCGACAGGCGAGGCGGCCGTGACCGCCTGCCCGTTCCGATGCCGCTGGCGGTGGGCGCCGTGCACTCGCACCTGCTCAACACCGGTCAGCGCATGGCCAAGGACGTCGTCGCCATCGCGGGCGACGCGGTCGACGTTCACGACGTGGCCTGCCTCATCACCATCGGAGCGACGGCGGTTCACCCGTACCTCGCATTCGCGACCGTCGGCGACGAGAACGCGCCGCGCTACCGCAAGGCGCTCGAAACAGGTCTCTTGAAGGTCATGGCGAAAATGGGCATCTCGTGCGTCACGAGCTATCGCGGTGCGGAAGTACTCGAGGCGCTGGGACTCGGCGCCGAAGTCATGGCGATGTGCTTCCCCGCGGTGCCGTCCCGCGTCGGCGGGGCCGACCTCTCAGACATCGAACGCAACGCGCGATCGCGGCCCGACGCACTGCCGGACCACGGGCGCATTCGGTTCCGCAAGGCCGGCGAGCACCATGCGTACAACCCTCATGCGGTGCGCGCCGCGCAGAAGGCGGCGGGGACCGGCGACCAGGAGTCGTATCGCGAGTGGCGCCGCCTGTCGTCGATGGGCGAGCCCCAGTCGCTGCGCGAGCTGATCGAGATCGAGGAATGTCCGCAGCCGGTTCCGCTCGATGAGGTGGAACCGGCGGCTGAGATCGTCAAGCGCTTCGTCAGCACCGCGATGTCACTGGGTGCGCTCTCGCCGGAAGCGCATGAGACGCTCGCGATCGCGATGAACCAGGTCGGAGCGCGTTCGAACTCGGGGGAGGGCGGCGAGGACCCCGACACTTACGACGACGACGGCGGTGTCCGTCGCGACAATCGCGTCAAGCAAGTCGCCTCGGCGCGTTTCGGTGTGACGCCGCGTTACCTGAAGCGCGCCGATGAGCTGGAGATCAAGATCGCCCAGGGCTCGAAGCCCGGTGAGGGCGGGCAGCTTCCCGGGATCAAGGTCACGAGCCTCATCGCGCGCCTGCGCCACGCGCAGCCGGGCATGCAGCTCATCTCGCCTCCGCCGCACCACGACATCTACTCGATCGAGGACCTGGCCCAGCTCATCCACGACCTCAAGACCGTCAACCCGCGCGCGCGGGTTGGTGTGAAGCTCGTTTCGGAGGCGGGCGTGGGCACAATCGCGGCGGGAGTCGCGAAGGCGCGCGCGGACTACATCCTCATCTCAGGCCACGATGGCGGGACCGGTGCGTCGCCCCTGTCTTCGATCAAGAACGCCGGCGCGCCTTGGGAGCTCGGCCTCGCGGAGGCGCAGCAGGTGCTCGTCGCCAACCGCCTGCGCGAGCGCGTCAGCCTGCGCACCGACGGCGGTCTGCGCAACGGCCGCGACATCGTCGTCGCCGCGATGCTCGGAGCGGAAGAGTTTGGCTTCGGCACCGGCGTGCTGGTCGCGCTCGGATGCGACATGGCCCGCCAGTGCCACCTCAACACGTGCCCGACCGGCATCGCCACGCAGCGCGAGGATCTCCGCGCGAAGTTCGAGGGCAGGCCCGAGCACGTCGTGAACTACCTCTTCCTGATCGCCGAGGAGGTCCGCGAGCATCTCGCCCGACTCGGCGCCCGCAAGCTGGACGAGATAGTTGGCCGCGTCGAGCTCCTTCACCAGGCGGCGCATTCGAGCCTCGACCTCTCCTTCGTGCTCGCCGCGACCGATGCCGCGGAGCCGAGGCGGCGGGGATGGGCGCGCAACGGCGAAGCATCCAAACCATCGGATGCGGAGGAGGTCGACAACTCTCGGCGCACCGTCGGCGCCGACCTCGCGCAGGGCGCGCACCGTGGTTATCGGGGCAGCGCCGGCCAGAGCTTCGGCGCCTTCCTCGACGATGGGGTCGAGCTCAGCCTTGAAGGCCAGGCGCAGGACTACGTCGGCAAGGGCATGGGCGGCGGTGTGATCGCCATCCGGCCGTTTGCGGGCGACGCGGCCGCCGACCCCGTTCTGGCCGGCAACACCATCGCCTACGGCGCGACCGGCGGCAAGCTCTTCATCGCCGGCCGGGTCGGCGAGCGCTTCTGCGTGCGCAACTCCGGCGCGGTGGCCGTGGTCGAGGGCGCGGGCGATCACTTCTGCGAGTACATGACGGGCGGGGTGGCCGTCGCCCTCGGCCCGGTCGGGTGGAACGCCGGCGCCGGGATGACCGGAGGCGTCGCCTACGCCGTCGACTGGAGGCAGATCAACGCCGACAGCGTCGTGGCTCGCGAGGTGCCGGCGGAAGACGCGGAGGAGCTTCGAGCCCTGGTCGAGGAGCACCATCGGCGCACCGGCAGCGCCCTCGCCGCCGAGATGCTCGGGAGCTGGGAACAGGCGATCACCAGGTTCCGCCAGATCGTGCCGGTGGCGGCAAACCCCGTGGCGGAAGCCCCGGTGGCACAAGAGGCCCCTCAAGAGAGCCCGAAAACCGCGGCCTAGCCCGCAAGAAACGGCGGCGTGACTCGTAAGCTGTGGCAATGCGGCGATTGGCCCTGTTGGCGTTCCTGCTGGTCGCGGCTTGCGGCTCCATCGGCACCGCCCAGGCCCACACGCTTGCGCTCGCCTACAAGACGGGCGACACGTACAAGTACACCCTGCACGCCGTCTTCAAGTACACGCTGGGCGCCGAAGGCATGTCGATCCCGCTTGACATGGACATCACTGCCAAGGACACGATAACCGTCAAGTCCGTCGACTCGAGCGGCACAGCCGACATGACGGTCTCCGTCAGCAACCTCACGATGAAGATGACCATGAGCGGCACCACCAACACGACGACTATCCCCACGAGCGCGGATGTCGACATGAAGATCGCATCTGACGGACGCGTCGTGAGCATCAACGGCAGCACGCTCGGCAGCGGCGGCCTTCCCGGGCTCAGCGGAAGTGAGGGCGGCCTGATTTCGGCGGTCCTTCCAGACGGCACGGTGAAACCGGGCGACTCGTGGACGAAGAATTACGACCAGGCGAACCCGATGGGCTCCGGGACGATCCACATCGCAACGAAGAACAAGTACGTCGACGATGAGAAGGTGGGCTCGGTCAACACCGCGAAGGTGCAGAGCAACATCGTGACGACCATCGACCTGACGATCGACCTTTCGTCCCTGGGCGGGCAGTCGGGCGGTACGTCGATCATCCCGTCCGGTGGGGCGAGCGGAGCGCAGAGCATCACGATGAAGGGCACGAGCACTTCCGACGTCACGTCATGGATCGACGCGAGCGCACACCGGGTCGTCAAGACGCATTCCACGGGTAGCCTCGACGCGGCGATGACCATGAACATGGCTTCCGGATCGACCAACCCGATGCTCACGGGACCGATCACGTTCAAGGGCACGCAAACCGTGGACATGACACCTGCCTGACGTCGACGCCACGACGGCCCTGGAAGCCGAGCGGAAGGCGGAGCGGGAGTTCGTCGAGAGGGCTCGCGAGGTCGAGATGGCGCCGAAAGGGTGGCCCGCCGCGCTGCTCCTGTTTCACCTCGGCATGTGGCGCGAGCGGATGCGCGACGCGCTGACGGATCTCGCCGAGGGCAATCCGCAAATTCCCCCGCCCCCCAGCGAGAACATTGACGAGCTCAACGACGCCGAGCTCGCGAATGGAATCGGCACCCCGCTCAACGACGCGGCGGCGCGGTCGGATCACCTGCTCGGCGAGATCATCGATCTTTACAAGCAGGTCGGCGACCGTCCGTTCGAGTGGTACCGGTGGACGACGACCACCGAGGCCGTGATCGGGAACAGCTACTCGCATCCTCGTGTCCACATGTATGAGTACCTGCGCGAAAACGGCGACGCGGAACGTGCGAATGTGCTGTTCGAGCAGGCTGTGGCGGACCTCGACGAGGTGTCGTCGAGCGTGCCGGCGATCAAGGGCGTCGCGCTCTACAACCTTGCCTGCGCGCGCGTGAACCAGCAGCGGCTGGACGAGGCGGTCGAGATCCTGGAGCAGGCGCTGGCCCTACGGCCCGACATGAAAGAGTTCGCACCCAATGACCCGGACTTGCGGCCCCTCCTGGAAGATCCCCGGTTTCAGGCCCTCACCAAGACCTAGGCGGCATTCCGCTGGGTCGCGCCGGAAACCCTTCGCAGCAGGCGCAGCGTTTGCTCCGCGGCGTTCGTCCACGAATATGACTTGGCCCGGCGAATCCCTTCCTCGCCGAGCTTTTTGCGCAGGCCTTCGTCGGCCAGCAGCCGCTCGAGCGCGGACGCGATGGCGTCGGCGTCCTCGGCGTTGATGGCGAGTGCCGCGCCCAAGGCGAGCTCGGGCAGCGCGCCGGCCGCCCCGACGACCGCCGGCACGCCCCGAGCCATCGCCTCGAGGAGGGGCAGGCCGAACCCTTCGTAGAGGCTCGGGAACGCGAGCACCGAGGCGGATTCATACAGCGCCGACAGCGTGTGCTCGTCGACGTGGCCGAGATATCGCACGCCGGGCTCCGCGGCGATCCGCTGCAGCGTGTCCCCGTACGCCCAACCGGCGCGCCCGGCGATGACGAGCTGAGGCACCCCTGGCCGCCCGTTGATGATGAAAGGAAGAGAGCCGTGCCGGCCGCGCAGCTGCCGGTAAGCGGTGAGCAGGCGAGGGTAGTTCTTGCGCGGCTCGACCGTGCCGACGGCAAGGATGAATCCGGGCTCGACCCCGTCGGGCAGAGCCCCCGGAGCCACCGCCGGCGGCAGCCCCTCGGGGATCACCTCGACCTTGGTCTCAAGGCCGGGAATCTTGTACAGGTTGAGAAGGTCGCGGCGCGTCGATTCCGACGGCACGATCACGGCCGCCGCCTTACGCAGCGCCGGCGGCAGCACCGCGCGAAAGTAGAGGCGCTGCTGCCAGGGCACTTCGCCGGGCCGCATTCGAAACGCAAGGTCATGCACGAAGATCACAGCCGGCGGCGCTCCATGGCGTCGGAAAGGAGGGCTGGGCCAGTACGGGTAAAGGATGGCGTCGCTTTCCAGCTGCGGCTCGATCGCCGGCAGCCACCTTGATTTCAGCGCGAGCTCGTGTCGGTATCGGGAGAGAAACGCGTCGCACTCGAGCCCTTCGAGTGAGGCGGGGCGCTCCCGGCTGCACAGGAGGACGAATTCGTCATCGCCGCGGTGCGTGATCAGCGCTCGAGACAGCTCGGTCGCGACCGTCAGCATTCCCACGCGCTGCGGCCTCCAGCAAGCCGTCACGTCGATCGCAAACCGCGACATCAGACGGAGACTCTAGCCGGGTGATGAGGAAGGCCCTCCACCGGGGGGCAGAGGACCTTCAGAAAGGAGGGAGGGCAAGAAGGAGAGCTGACCCCATGTTACCTCGCTCCAAAGGGCATGAATACCCGCCACTTCTTCCCTCTCCTCTTCAGGGGAGAGGGTCTGGGTGAGGGGCAAACAGAGAAGTACTAACTCTCTGCTGCCCTGATCGCGAACGCGCAGTCGAACGTGCCGGTCACGCACCCGCACTCGACCTCTTCGACGTACCAGTCGTTGGCCAGCCCCGCCCACCGCAGGATCGTCTCGATCGACGACAGCCAGACGTGACAGGACTTGACGGTCTTGATCCGGCCGAGGGCGAACATATTCGAGAAGTTGACCAGCCAGAACTGGTGCTCGTCGACCTGCAGCCACGAGTGCGTGTGCTCGCCCCGGACGTTGTCCATCGCATCGGTGAAGTTCTTCACGACGCCCGCGAGCTTCCGCTGCCGTCCCGGCACGAAGCGCCGAGCGCCACCCAGGCCGTGCCTGCCCTCCGCGAGCCAGCGCTCCGTCGCGCGCCGTCCCCACGCCCGGATCATGTCCTCCGACTCGGGGCCGTAGATCGTCTCGAAAGCTTCGTTGAGCCGGCTCAGCGACTCGACCGGCGACGACAGCTGCTCGTCGTGAGGCGGGTCCTGTTCGACGTACTGCACGAGCCCGGCCGCGTACGCGACCTCGGGCCATCGGTCACCGGTGACGTCGCGCGCCACGTGCACCATGTTCGAGAAGTGGGAGTTGAGGATGAATCGTCCGCGAGCACGCGCGGGCTTGACGCCCATCAGCTCGAGCGTGCGAATCGTCGACGCGCCGGCTGCGGTGGGCGTGGGCAGGGGCGATCCGTGCAGCATCGGGGGCGGTGGCGCGGGCGGGGATGACGGCATCGCGCGCATGGATGCGGTGTCGGGGCCGTTGGTCCCTGTCCCCGGCCGAGGCAGCAATGCGACCCCACCGGCGGGTGACGAGGCGGGGACCTGGGCCGTCGCCGAGCGCCGCTGCGGCAGGCGTGCCATCAAGGCGAGGAGCTCGCGCACCGTCTGCGGCCGCTGCCCCGGGTCTTTGGCCAGCACCTTCTGCAGCAACACGTCGAGCTCGTCCGGCAGGTTGGGGTTGATCTTCACGGCGGAAGGGATCGGCGTGTTCACGGTCGCGTAGGCGACCTCCATCCTGTTCGAACCGATGAACGGCAGCCGGCCGGTCAACATCTCGAACGTGAGCACGCCCATCGCGTAGATGTCCGCGCGCCTGTCCACGTCGTGGCCCATGACCTGCTCCGGCGCCATGTATCCGGGCGTGCCGATGGCGAGGCCGATCGTCGTCAGGTGCGTGGGCTGGCCCGCCCCGCGCGCCAGGCCGAAGTCAGCCAACATTGCCCGGCCATCTGTGTGAATCAGCACGTTGGTCGGCTTCAGGTCGCGGTGCACTATGCCGGCGTCGTGCGCGTGCTGCAGCCCGTCGCCGACCTCGCGCAGGTAGCGCCACGCGCTCAGTGGGTCGAGCGGCCCGCGATTGAGGATGTCCCGGAGCGTGCCGCCGCGGATCAGCGGCATGGTGAGGAAGGCGTTCCCGTCGATGACCTCGAAGTCGTAGATCGGAAGGATGTTGGGGTGGTCGAGCTTGGCGAGGGTCTTCGCCTCGGTCTCGAATCGCTTGACGAAGCCGTCGTCCTGGAACAGCTCCGACGACAGCGCCTTGAGAGCGACCTCACGGCCCAGCGGCTGCTGCACCGCGCGGTAGACGACCGCCATCCCACCGCCCCCGAGACGCTCGACGATCTCGTACTGGCCGAGCCGCGTCCCGGTGAGGTCTTTCACGGCTTGCTCGCAAGCTGCTGGACGATGGCGATGAGGTCGGCCAGCCGAAATGGCTTGCTCAGCACGTTGTCCGCGCCCGCGGCGAGAAACCGCTCGCGGTCGCTGGCCATCGAGTGCGCGCTTGCGATGACGATCGGCATCGCGGGGATCTCCGCTTTGATCCGGCGCATCGCCTCGAGCCCGTCGATTCCGGGCATGGCCACGTCCATGAGGATCATCGACGGCTTCTGCTGGAGCGCCGCATCCACCGCCTGCAGGCCGTCCGCCGCGATCAAGACCGCGTACCCCGCCTTCTCGAGCACCCGCTTGCACAGGCGCTGGGCAACCTCGTTGTCGTCCGCCACGAGCACCGTGAAAGTGCGCGACCCATTCTGGATCGCCTCAGCCATGCCGGAGCTGCAGCGCGTTTGCGGCTTCGGGGGCGAGTGGGATCGTGAAATGGAAGGACGAGCCGTGTCCGACCGCGCTCTCGACCCAGATCTTGCCCCCGTGCATCTCCACGATCTGCTTAACGATCGTGAGGCCCAGGCCAGTCCCGGGAATCGACTGAGCGGCGCCGCTGCGGACCCGGCGGAAGCGCTCGAATACGTGCCCGATCTCGTCCGGCGGGATGCCCAGGCCGGTGTCGCTCACGCTGATCAAGGCGAAATGCCCCTCGAGCCGGCTCGCCAGCGTCACCGTTCCGCCCTCGGGCGAGTACTTGACCGAGTTGTTGACCAGGTTGCTGACCACCTGGATCAGGCGGTCGCGGTCGCCGGCCACGATGGGCAGGCGCGGGTCCAGGTCGGACTTGAACTCCACCGTGACGGTGGACGGCGCGGCTCGCGAGATCGCCTCGCTCAACACTTCGTTGATGTCCACGTCGCCGGTCCGCATCATCATGCGGCCCGACTCCATCCGGTCCAGGTCGAGCATGTCGCCGATCAGCCTGTTGACCCGGTCGGCGTCGTTGAAGATGTAGCCGCCATAGGCGCGAACCTCGTCCGGCTCGAGGCCGCCGTCGCGGATCAGCTCGCTGAATCCCTGGATGCCCGTGAGCGCGGTGCGGAACTCGTGGCTCACGATGCTGAGGAACTCGCTCTTGGTGCGGTCCAGCTTCTCGAGATTCACGTTTGCGTCGCGCTGGGCGTCGAGGGCCTCTGCGAGGCGGTCTGACGTCTCGCGCACTGCGGTGACGTCCTCGACCATCACGAGAACGTGTTCGGGCGCGCCGCTCGAGTCGGGGATTGACGTCGCTGTGAGCTGCAGCCAGAGCCAGCTGCCCGTACCCGTGGAGGCCCGAACCTGCACGCTGCTCCCGTCGCTGACTCCGGCGAGAAACGGGGCGCGCTGCAGCCGCGACGCGGCCTGGTCGTACGCGCGCAGCAGATCGGGCCAGGCGATGGCGCGCATCGTCTCCTCGTCGTGCTCGAGCATGTGCTGGAGAGACGGGTTTGCCTCGAGCAGCTCGCCGCCGCTGCTGATTCGCGCGATGCCGATCGGCGAGCGCTCGTAGATCGCGCGATGGTCGGCCTCGCTGCGGCGCAGCGCCTGCGCCGTCTCAGCACGGCGGATGAACTGCCCGATCTCGACCCCCGCCGCGGCGAGCGTCGTCACCTCCTCGTCGCTCATCCGTCGTGGAGTCTCCGAGAGGAGAAGGACGGCGCCTGTGACCACGCCGCCGTCGACGATCGGAAACGCCGCGGCCGCGCGCAGGCCGGCGCGCTGCGCCGGGGCGAGCCGCTCGAAGTCCGGCGATTTCTCGATGTCCTCCTCGGCGGCCACGACCCCGGCCTGCCAGGCGCGCCCGATCAGCCCCGAGCCGCTCGTGGCTTTGAGCCCGCGGCCGGCGAAGATGTACCCCTCGAGCAGCGGAGACGACACGCTGCTCGCCTGGTGCTGCCGCATGGCTCCCGAGTCAGCGTCGACCGCCCAATGCTCTGCAAGCGTCCAGCCCAGGTAGCCGCAAAACGCCTCAAGGAGCTGAGGCATCGCCGTTTCCACGTTGAGCGAGGAAGCGATGACCTGACGCACTGCGGCGAGACATCCCTGCAGCGCGTCGGCCCGTTTGCGCTCGGAGATGTCGGTCTCCTGGACGAGAAGGCTCGGCTCGGAGGTGGCGGATCTGGGCACCCGCGCGATCTGGATGGCGACCGGCACCCGCGAGCCGTCCGGCCGCACCTGGTCGACGTCCGCCGACCAGCGCACGATGTCGCCGCCGCGAATCAACCCGAGCGCCTCGTCGAAAGCCGGCCGGTCCGCGTCGGCGATCAGCTCGCGCACGGGCGTGCGCGCCAGGTCGTCGCGGCGCCGGCCGAGGATCGCCGCCAGCGGTTCGTTGACCAGCGTCCAGGTGCCCTCGAGGTCGGCGAGCCCAAGACCCACCGTGGTGGTCTCCAACGCGGCGCGAAGCAGCCGGTCCGCCGCGGCAAGATCGTTCAGCTTGCGCCGCGCATCCGCGGTCGCCTGGCGCGAGTGCCTGGTGAGCTCGCTCATCGCGGCGGCCACCCCGACCAGCACTGCTGCCAGGAGCACCGCCGGCGCGAAGTCCGAGGCCTGGCCGCCCATCGCCGGCACCAGGAGGACGGCCGCAGCCGCGGCCACCGAAACGGCGATCGACTCGGCGCGGTCCCGCTGCATCGCGACCAGGAGGATCACCGTCAGGTAGAGCGGAAAGGCGACCACAGGCGGCGCCTCGGCCAGGGCTTGCACGGCGAAGATCGCCGCGATCGCGGCAAAAGGCGTGGTGCGGCGGACCAGAGCCCGGGTCCACGAGAGCTGTGGACCGGTTCCCGGCACAACCCCACCTGCCTCGCCCCCCCTGGCGGGATGGAAGGTGCGCAGGGCACAAAGTGTAGCCACGACCTGATCCCGTTCAGCCGCCTTATGAAAGGCGACGGAAAGTTGCCTCGGCTAGGCCGGAAGGCGCCTCAGGGCGACCACGGTGACGTCGTCGAACAGGGCCTTTTCCAGGGCACCGTGGGCCAGGATGTCGACCATCTCCTGCGCCGACGAGGCGCGCCGAGCCTCGTATGGGAGCTGGACCTCCTTGGTCGCCAGGTCGGGTCGCAGGTCGAGCAGACCGTCGGAAAAAACGACCAGCGTGTCACCGGGATTGAGCACCGCCTCGCCGGCCACGAACTGCGTGTCGGGAAAGACGCCGATCGGGGCGCTGCGCTGCGGCAAAAGCTCCTGCCCGGTCGAACCTCGGAGCAGCCTCGCGTGCCCGTGGCCGGCGTCGACGTACTGCACCGCGCCTGTCTTGGGGTCGAAGTTCAGGTGGAAGACGGTCACGTACGCGTGGTTCACCTCGAGCGCCGCGGACATCACGTTGGCTGCCTGGCTGACGGCCGCTCCGAGCGGCTCCACGCCGGCCACCCCGCGAAGGGCAGCCCGCGCGGTGGCCATCATGAGCGACGCAGGCAGCCCCTTGCCCATCACGTCGCCGAGCGTGATGATGACCTGCCCGTGCCCGGTGCGATACCAGTCGTAGAAGTCGCCGCTGATCTCGCGCGCGGCCGTGAAGTGAGCGGCGATCTCGAACCCATCGTCCTTATAGGGAGAGGCCGGGAGCATCCCCGCCTGCAACTCCGCGGCGCGCCGCATCTGCTCGGCGCGCTCGGCCACCATGCCCTCGAGGCGGTCGAGGGTGGCGCGGTTGTCGATCTCCAGGCCGCGGCGGCGCAGGTTGTTGACGACTAGCAGGTAGAGCTGGGTGGCCCCCACCGGCTTGACGTGGTAGGCGAACGCCCCCTGCTCGAGAGCCGCCTTGCCCAGCTCCGGATCGTCGACGCCCGAGATCATCACGACCGCTGTGTCGGGCCGCCTCGCCCGGAGCTCCTCGAGCAGGCCGTAACCCGACTCGTCCGGGAGCTTGACGTCGAGCAGGGTCACGGCGTAATCGCGCGACTCAAAGAACTTCCTGGCCTCCGCCCCGGTGAAAGCGACGTCACATTCGAACCCGCGGCTGCGCAGGGTGCGGGCCATCACGTTGGCGAGCGGCTCGTCATCGTCCACGACGAGGACACGCTGAGACGGTTCTGAGGCGGCCACGGCCGTCAGTGTAGAGAGGCTAAAGTCCCCACTTTCTGCCATATGCTGATCCCCCCCAAATGGCCCTTGAAGTCCAGACCCGCCAGGCCGACAACGGAGTGACCGTCGTCGCCCCGACCGGCCGCCTCGACGTGGCGGGCGCGCCGGCGCTCAAGGACGCCATCGGCGAGGTGGTCAAGAACGGGCCGCCGAAGGTGGTGATCGACATGGAAGGCGTGAGCTTCGTCGACTCCACGGGTCTCGGCTCGGTCATCTCTGCCTTGAAGCAGATTCGCGGCGGTCAGGGCGAATTGCGCCTGGCCGCGCCCAACCAGCAGGTCAGGGTGGTCCTCGAGCTCACCACGCTCGACCGCGTCTTTCCGTATTACGCGACGGTTGAGGAAGCCCTCACCGGCTTCTAGCCGTTGGGGAGCGATCAGCAGCCTTTTGAGTTCCACGCAACTTTTGACGATCTTGAGGAGGGACTCGGCATCCTCCACGGGTCGGTCGACTCTCTCCGCGATGCGATGGGACGGCGCTTTGGCGACCGGCCGCTCATGCTCTTCGAGACCGCGCTCGCCGAGATCGGAAGCAACGTGCTCACCCACGGCCGCCCGCCCGGGACCAAGCGGCCCATCGAGTTCCACCTTCGCTGTGAGCGCGGGACGGTCGTGGCGATGCTCAGCGACTCAGGCCCGCCCGCTCACGCCCACCTCTCGAACGAGATGCCTTCGCACAGCAGCGAAGCCGGTCGCGGGATCGCGATGGCTCGCCGGCTTCTCGACGAGCTGGGATACGAGCGCGAGGGCGATGTCAATCGTTGGCGCCTGGTGAAGAAGCTGTGAGCGAGACCAACAACGCCGAGGATCCCACGCGTGTGCTCATCCACGATTTCCGCAACCTTCTTGCGGTGATCGTCAACTACAGCGAGTTGATCGGCGAGGAGCTCGACGACCCCGAGGCCATTCGCGCCGACATCCAAGAGGTCAAAGCCGCCGCGGAGCGCGCGATCGCGCTCACCGAGAAGCTTCCGCGGCCGCCAGGACCGACGACGTGACCGTCGTGAGAAGGGCGGGCACCGCCCCTGACCGGCCCCAGACCGCGCTGGTCCGTCGCGAGATCGTCCTGGTGGTCGACGACGACGACCAGGTGCTGCGACTGGTCAAGCGGGTGCTCGACCGTGCGGGATTCGAGTGCGTCGCCGTCAACGACGGGCGCGCGGCGCACGAAGCGGCGGTCGACTGGCGGCCCGACATCATCTTGCTCGACCTGATGCTCGGCGACATGACGGGCGACCAGATCATGTCCGAGCTTCGCGACGACTTTCGCACGCGTCTGATACCCGTCGTCTTTCTCACCGTCCGCGACTCGCTCAAGGACAAGGTGGAGCACCTGCTCTCTGGCGCGGACGACTACGTGACCAAGCCATTCGTCCCCGAGGAGCTCGTCGCGAGACTGCGCGCCGTGATGACCCGGTCCACGACGGCACGCGGCCTGAGCCCGCTGACCGGCATGAGCGGCAACAGCGACATCCTGCGCGAGATCAGCCGCAGGCTCGCGCACCACGAACGCTTCGCGGTCCTCTACCCGGACATCGATTCCTTCAAGAGCTACAACGACCACTACGGGTTCCTCCGCGGCGATGACGTGATCAAGACGCTCGCGACGATCGTGCTCGAGGTACTCGAGGAGAATCATTCGCCACGCCATTTCGCGGGTCACGTCGGTGGCGACGACTTCGTGATCCTGACCGAGCCGACCATGGCCGAGACCATCGCGACAGAGATCACGAAGCGGTTCGACCAGGCGATCCCGGCGCTGTACGACCCGCCCGACCGCGACCGCGGATGGATCGAGTCCGAAGAGCGAAGCGGCAACGTCCTTCGCACGCCTCTCGTCTCGGTGTCGATCGGGATCGTGATCGCCGAGCCGGGGAGCTACAGCAGCGCCGCGGCCGTCGCGGCTCGCGCCTCGGAGGTCAAGGGCGTGGCGAAGCGAATGCCAGGCTCGAAATGGGTCCTCGACCGGCGGCGACCGCCGGAGAGATTTGGTTCCCAATGAGGCTGGAATCGAGCAGCCCGATGCTAGCCTTGCCCGCTGGGAAGCACCTCGTATGAGCGAGCTCATCACCGCCACACCGCCGCCCGACACCCCGGACGACCCTCGGCCGAGAAACCTCCGCATCAAGGTCGTCGTCCACCGCCTCGACGGCGGCCTCGAGGACGGCGAGTCGGATGCCAGGACGATCAGCGCCGACGGCTTTCCGGTCTTCTCCCAGTCCGACCCAGACCGCGCGCGCATGGTCCCGACCCGCGACATCAAGTACGTGGTCTTCGGGTCGGTCGACGATCCTGAGCTCGAGCCCGACCCCGGCGAAGACAGCACCGCGCGCAAGGCAATCCTGCGTTTTCGCGACGGCGAGTGGATCGCCGCATACATCGAGCAGGGCGTCACCAACGACGGTGACGGGATCGCGATCAAGATCCGACTGACCGAGCTGCAGCGCGTGATCCCCGCCGTCGCCGCGTCGCCGTCGCTGCTCGAGATGCAGTTCGTGGACATGTGGACCGCAACGAGCACGCCGGCGGGGCAGCCTCAACGCCGCCGCTCGGACATCCTCGAGGCCGCCGCGCGCCAGGGCCGCGACCTCAACAAGCTGGCCAACGATTTTCGCGACCGCCTCGCGCTGATCCGCGACGTCGGCCTGACCACCGGCGACACGATGGCGTTCTCGCGCGCCGTGCGCTCACACCTCGACCGCTTCCTGATGGAAGACGGAATCGTCCTGAACTCGCAGGAGAAATCGGCGCTCGCCGACATCATCCTTCGCGCGGCGGTCGGCTACGGGCCGCTCGACAGCCTCCTCCACGACCGGTCGGTGAGCGAGATCATGGTCAACGGCCCGGACCAGGTCTTCATCGAACGCCGCGGCGTACTGACCAAGGCCGACGTCCGATTCGAGGATGAGAACCAGCTGCTGGAGACGATCCGCCGCATGGTCGCGACCACAGGCCGGCACATCGACGGGTTGAACCCGATGGTGGACGCCCGCCTGCCCGACGGAAGCCGTGTCAACGCCATCATCCGGCCCGCTGCCATCCACGGAGCCGCGCTGACGATCCGGAAGTTCAAGGACGCGGTGCTCGGCATCGAGGACCTCAAGCACGAAGGCAGCTTGAGCCCTGCCATGGCTGAGTTCCTGCAGGCCGCCGTGCTCGGGCGCATGAACATCCTGGTCTCGGGCGGCACCGGGTCCGGCAAGACGACGACGCTGAACGTCATCGCCCGGTTCATCCCGCACAACCAACGCGTGATCACGATCGAGGATGCGGCGGAGCTGCAGATCGACCACCCGCACGTCATCGCGCTGGAGCACCGTCCTGCCAACGTCGAGGGCAAGGGCGAGCTGACCATCCGCCAGCTCCTCCGCAACAGCCTTCGAATGCGCCCCGACCGCATCCTGGTCGGCGAGGTCCGCGGCGCCGAGGCGCTCGACATGCTGCAGGCCATGAACACCGGGCACGACGGCTCGATGTCGACCATCCACTCCAACTCCGCGCGGGACGCGCTGTCCCGCCTCGAGACGATGGTGATGATGGCCTCGATCGACATCCCGTTCGAGGCGGTGCGCGCGCAGATCGCCTCCGCGGTCAACCTGATCGTCCACCAGGCGCGTATGCCCGACGGAAGGCGCAAGGTCGCGCAGATCGCGGAAGTGGTCGGCTATGACTCCAACGGCCCGATCCTCCGCGACATCTTCCTGCTCGGCATGGGTTCCGACCTTCGGCTCGAGTACAACGCCACCGGCTATGTGCCGACATCGCTCGACAAGGCCGCGTTCTATGGAGTGCAGGTCGACCAGGACCTGTTTGACCCGGTCAAGGCGCGGTACGTCCCGGCCGGGTCGGACAGCATGATGCCGGTCACCAAGGACCCCCTCATGTCCGGGCAGGGCAAGGGCGAGACCACCCTCGAGCGCCGTACGGTCGTCGTTGTGCCCTTCAGCTCGGAGCGACCCGCTTCCCGTCCGACAAGCGGAGGGCCGGCGCAAGCCCAGCAGGCACCCGCGGCCCAAACACCTGAGATGCAGGAAGAGATGCGCAAGCTGATCGATGCGGCACGCTCTGCCGTGGCCGACCTGCAGGCGGCGAGTCCTCAGCAGCAGATGGAGGCGTCCCAGCAGCCTGCCGCCCGCCCCTCTCAACCGACCGCTTCCCCCGCGCCTCAACCTGTCGTCTATCCAGCTCAGCAGGGGCCGGCTCAGCAGGGGCCGCCTGAGCAGGGTCAGCAGGCGCCACAGCAGACCGGGCAGGAGGAGGCAAATCCCCAGCAGTACTACTCACCGGTCTCGGAAGCGCACGGCAGCCAGGCACTCGAGGCCGCGACCGCCATGGCGCGGGCGACCACCGCCCTCGGCCAGCTGGCCGCCGCCTCGACCGGGTTCGGCGGCATGCTGCCCACGATCAGGGCGGCAGAAGGCGCGCCCGGGCCTGCCGGCGCGTCGCGGCGCATCCAGGCGGTGATCGAGACCATCATCACCCGGAAAGGCCTGAGCCTTCGCCTCGCCCCTGCATTGACGCAGGCCTTCGAGGGCGCGGAGCTGAAGGGTAGCGATTACGCGGGCGAAGCCAAGATCAGCAAAGAGTCCGCGGGGCGCGAGCTGCGGGTGGCGGCCGAGGCCGGCCTGCTCCAGGCGGTGCGCTACCAGCAGGGCGAGGCCGGGTTCCGTGCATCGCAGGGCCTCTTGCGTGAGATCGCCGAAGGCCTGGGCCAGCCGATCAACGCAGCAGCGCCCCTGACGGCAGAGACGATCATCGGGAGCCTCGCGGTCGGCCAGACGGAGGGCACCGTCACGATCATGTTCACCGACGTCGAGGAATCGACCCGGCTTCTCTCGACCCGCGGCTTCACCGCCTCGCACGAGATCATGAAGGCGTACGAGACGATCATCGACGACAAGGTCTCGCAGCACGCCGGGCGCCGGATCAAGGGTCTCGGCGACGGCTTCATGATCAGCTTCGGGTCGGCCCGGCATGGCGTCGAGTGCGCGCTCGACATCCAGCAGGCTATCGCAGCCTATAGCAAGCAGAACCCTGAGCGAAGGCTGAAGATCCGCATCGGCCTCAACACCGGCGAGGTCGTCGAGGAAGGTGGCGACATCTTCGGCGCGGCGGTCAACGTGGCTGCGCGTGTCGCGGGCAAGGCCAGGGGCGGCGAGATTCTCGTCTCCGAGATCGTGCGCCAGCTGGTCGGACCCACCGCCGAGATGAAGTTCGACTTCCGCGGCCGCTACAAGCTCAAGGGATTCCCCGACCGCTGGCGTCTGCACGAAGTCCTGGCCGGTGAGGTGAAGGAATCGCCGCAGGTCGTCGTGTCGGGCGACGGGTTCGTCGACCGCGACCAGGAGCGGCTCGACCTGCGCATGATGATGGAGCGGGCCGCCACCGGCACCGGCAACGGCTCGATGGTCTTCCTGGTCGGACCGCCCGGGATTGGCGCGTCGCGCCTGGCTTCCGAGGTCGCGGGCGAGGCGGCCGCGAAAGGCTGGCTCGTCCTCAGCGGGCGCTCCCTGGAGAACGACGGCGAGCCGTACCTGCCGTTCCGTTCGGTCCTCGCCGCGGCGGTGGCGGGCTCCACGGCCAGGACCCTCCAGGAAGCCGCCGGCAGCCACGGCCCGCTCCTCGCCTCCCTCGTGCCGGCATTGCGCCAGAAGGTCAGGGGTATGGCCGCGCCGCACGAGGTCCCAGCCGACAAGCTCCGGGAGCAGCTTTTCAAGTCGATCCACGGCCTGCTGACCGGCATCCAGGGCGCGAAGCCCTTGATGATCCTGCTCGACGACCTCCACTGGGCCGACGAGGGCACGGTGCTGCTCCTGCGCGACCTGGCCGAGCGCCTCGCCACCAGCCGCATGGTCGTGATCGGCACATACTGGGACTCCGAAGTCGACTCGGTCAGGCCCTTCGCCAGCGCGGTTTCACGCCTGCTGCGCCGGCGGCGCGCCCAGCGCATCAACGTCGGCCGCCTGACGGACAAGGACGTCGAGAGGATCGTGGCGGGGATGGCGGAGGCGCCGATCACGCCGATCCAGCTGCTCGGCATCCAGGCCGCCTCCGAAGGCAACCCTCTCTTCGTCGAGCACTCGTTCCTCTACCTGGCCGAGTCCGAGTCCATGCTCGGCGGAGGCGCGCGTGCCCAGGCTAGCTTCACGGAGGAAGACCTCGAGCTGGCCCAGAGCGTGCGCGGCCTCATCGGCCGACGCATCCAGCGTTTGAGCGAGCCGGCGCAGCGGATGCTCGTCGCGGCGGCAGTGATCGGCCGCGACTTCGACGTCGCGTTGCTCGAGGCGTTTGGCGAGCTGGCCGGCCACGAGCTCCGCGACGCGCTCGACGAGGCGACACGCGGTCACTTCCTCGTCGCCGCTGGCCCGCAGAACTTCCGCTTCGCGCACGACCTGGTCCGCCAGCGCGTGATCGCCGGCCTTCCATTGCCGCGCGTGCAGGCCTACCACCTCGCTGTCGCCGACACGCTGGAGCGGGTCTACGGCAAGTCGGCTCCCGACCATTCGGCCGAGATCGCATTCCACCTGTACCAGGCGGGCACCGCGGCCAACGCCTACCGCACGGCCATTTTCGTTGGCCAGGCTGCGAAGAACGCGCTCGCCGTCGGCGCCTTCGAGGAGGTCCTGCGCCTGGTTGACACCACGGTGCAGCTGCTGCCGGCCGACAAGACGAAGGAACGGGCCGAAGCGCTGGCCGCCCGCGCGCAGGCGCTGTTCGGGCTCGGCCGGATCGAGGATGCAAAGTCCGCCTGGAAGGGGGCCATCCAGCGCTATGACGAGCTCGGCGACTCGAAAGCCGCCGGCGCGCTGCACCACCGCCTCGCGCGGCTGGAGGCGCGCCGCGATTCCGCGGAGAGTAACGGCGCGGGTTCGGCGGAAGAGCCCGCGGCGACTCCCGAGCCCGAAACCGTTTAGCCGCTAAGCCTGCTGGCGGGCGGCACCGGAGCATAGGCCGCGCTGTAGGTGATGCTCGGCATGGTCCCGTTGAAGAGCACCGTGTCGCCGATGATTCCGCCCGACCCCGCCGTCTCGAACGTGTACGGAGAGTCGACGAAGATCGGCGCCGCGGGCACGTAGACGAGCCCGACGTAGGCCGAGTAGTTGGCCGCGCCCATCACCAGGAAGCAGTTGTTGGTGGGCGGCGAACCGGCTCCGGGCTGGTACACGATCACCCAGTTGAACTGATATCCGCTGAACAGATACGTGTCCGCCCCGTTGCTGGTGACAAGGCAGCCGCCTTGCGGCAGGTAGAGCTCGACGGCGCCCGGCGTGATCGGCGCGGGACATGACGCGTAGGTCGGATTCACGGTTTCGCAGTTGTTCTCGTTGGCGCGGTCACCGCGCGATCCAGGACCGCGAGCCGGGTTCTGGTTAGGGAGCCCGGCGCTCAGAGGCGTCAGCTCACCGTCGGGTGCGTAGGCGCCGGTCGTGCCCGGCGCCGCCGCAGCGTTGGGGGTGAACGGCGCGGCGAGCTGCGCGCCAAGATTGATCGATTCATGGCCGAGTGAGCATCCGTTGCCCGTGAAGCTCGGGCACGGATTCGGTCTGGTGTTCAGCACAGGTCCGCTGACCGGCAGGTTGGCTGCCAGGCCAAACGGACCGTTGCAGCCGTTGCCCGGCGGCGCAGCGTAGACGTTGTACGACATGGCGCCGGGCACGTTGCTCACCGTCAGCTGCACATTGTCCGAGTCATATCTGATCGCAATCTGCCTGCACATGGACGGGGCGCTCTCACGCGTGTAGCTCACGCCGTTGTAGGTGTCGGTGCGAATCGAGGTGATGACGAAAGACCAGGTGCCGGCTTGTATTTCCGGGGAACCGTTGGTGATGGTCACCTGGAAGGCTCCCGAGCAGTTCACGCCGTTCGTGTCCCAGAACTGGCTGGCGGCACGCACCGTGTTGTTCGAAGCCTGCGGCTCGTCGGGCGGCTTGAGCTCGTTGCTTACCAGGTCGGCCCAGTTCGCCAGGCCTGCCTGGAAGTCGTAGACCCCGCCACTGAGGAACCAACAGTCGTTGCTGTTCAGAAACGGGAATCCGGAGTAGATGCCGGCGACGAGCGTGACGACGTTGGTGGGAAGACCCTGGCTGCTGCCCAGCATCGTGGGCCGGGGGAAGTTCGGGTCCGCCAGCCGAAAGCCTGATCGGGTGGCGCCCGCGACGTCCGGGTAGGAGCACGGGGTCGAGGCGCCACTCGAGTAGCAGGCGTTGCTCGCGCCGGGGACGCTCGATTGGCAGCGCGCATAGATGTCACCGGCGACGCGCATGGAGTTGGCGATCGTGATCGCGCCATTGGACACGACGTCGCCGTTCACGTTCAGAGTGCCCGTGCCGTCGATCGTCACGGCATTCCCGCTCGCGCCGCCGCAGCCGGCCTGGTTGAGCGCGCCCACGGCCGGCGTGTAGACGAGGTTGTTGATGTTTCCGGAGCCGGTGCCTCCGAGCGTCGGGCTGGCGCCGTTGGTCAGGATGCGCGCGAACTGCAGCTGCAGCGAGCGCGTGGCCGTGATCGCGAACCGGCTGCCCTGTGGTCCAAGCGAGGAGACGACCTGCGTCAAGACGGTCCCATCTGAAAACGTGCACGTCACCGTGAAGGAGGCTGCGCCCGGCGCTCCATAGCCCGGCGAACAGGTCGGGGCGGCATAAAGTCGCAGGTTGGTGGCGAAGATGGTGGTCGCCGCCTGCTCGGCGCTCGAGTAGCTGCCGGTCTGCTGCAGCCTGTCACCGGCGGCAAGCGCGGCCGCGTCGACCGCCGCCTGCAGGTCACGCCGAAGCGCGTAGGCGCGGGCGCCATCGATCGCGATCGCGGCCATGCCGATGATGATCGTCAGCATCAGGGCGATCAGGACGATCGCCTGACCCCTCTGGGCGTGCAAGCGATGCTTCCCAGGACGTGTCAATAGACAAGCCTTGCCGCCGGCGGCTGCGGCGCGTAGCTGGCGCTGTAGATGATCGTCGGGAGCTGCCCCCCGAACGTGATGGTATCGGCCATCAAACCGCCGGTCGCCTCGGTCCGAAAGGTGGCCGCCTTGGAAATGGCCAGCGACGCCGCCGGTGTGTAGATCAGCCCAACCCATGCGGAGTCCGCTTCAGCCCCGAGCATGTTCGAGCACGAGTTGGCCGGTGGAAGGGCCTTGCCGGGCTCGTAGACCATAAGCCAGTTGTACTGGTAGCCACTGAACAGGAAGTTGTCCCCGGCCGTCGAGGCGTTCAGGCAGCCGGTGCTTGGAATGTAGAACTCGACTGCACCCGGGGTAACTGGGCCCGGGCATGCCATCGGATCGCCGACGCCGGTGCTGCACTGGTTCTCGTTGGCGCGGTCGCCGGCGGGCGGCGTCGCGCGATCGGGGTTCTGGTTCGGGAGATTCGACCGCAGAGGCGGGGTCTCACTGCTCGGAGGGTAGGCGCCGACCACTCCAGGGGAGACCATCGAGTTGGGCGCAAAAGCCAAGCCCAGGAGGGTCGAGTCGAAGATCGCGCTTTCGTTGCTCAGGCTGCAGGTCGTCCCGCTGAAGGCAGGGCACGCAGCGGTGCTGTCGTTGCGGACTGGACCGGAGACCATGATGCTTCCGGCGAAACCGAACGGACCGGCGCAGCCGTTGGTCGGAGGCGCCGCGTAGACGTTGTATGCGGTTGCCCCCGGCACATTGCTCACCTGGATCTTGACCGCGCTGGCATCCGGGACGAGTACGGTGCGGCACATTGACGGAGCGCTCTCGCGCTTGAAGTTGATGCCGGCGTATGTGTCGGTCCGCGTGGCGGTCAGTTCCACAGCCCAGGTGCCCTCCCTGACGGCAGGCCCGGAAGTTGAGCTGACCTGAAATGCCCCGGCACAGTTCACGCCGCCCGTGTTCCACATCTGGTGGCCCAGGGCGGTGTTGTTGCCGGCTTGAGGCTCGTCGGGGGGTTTCAGCTCGTTGCTGACGAAGCCACCGGCGTTGGTGTAGCCGGCCTGCCAGCTGTAGACGCCTGCGCTCAAGAAGTAGCACCGGTTGGTGCTGAAGCTCGGGTCGGCGGCGTACTGGCCGGAGACCAGAACCACGTCGTTGGCGGGCGTTGCCTGGCTGCCCCCGATCACAGAGGGCCTTGGATATACGGGATCGCCGGGGTGGAAACCCGACCTCGTGGCGCCCGCGACGTTTGGATAGCTGCACGGCGTGGGTGACCCGCTCGGGTAGCAGGCGAGCGTCACCGACCCTGGCACTGTCGACTGGCATCGAGCGTAGATGTCGCCGGCGACGCTGAGCGCCCCTGACGTAACCGAGATTCCTCCCGCCGAGACCAGGTCGCCGATGACCGTGAGCCTTCCGCCACCGCTTATGGTCACGGCGCTGCCCGCGGCGCCTCCGCAGCCCGCTTGGTCGAGCGCGGTGATGGCGGCTGCGTACCGGAGGTTGCCCACGGAGCCGGTCGCGCTGCCGGCGATGGTCGGGCGCGCGCCGTTGGTGAGAATGGCGGCGAACTGGAGCTGGAGTGGACGGGTCGCGCTGAGCGCGAACTCAGCCCCCTGCGGTCCAAGCGAAGAGACCACCTGGGTCAGGATTGTGCCGTCGGAGAACGTGCACGTGACGGTGAAGGAACTCGCCCCGGGGGACCCGTACGCAGGCGAGCAAACCGGGCCGGCATACAGGCGCAGGTTGGTGCCGAAGATGTTGGTCGCGGCCTGCTCGGCGCTCGAGTAGCTGCCAGTGTGCTGCAGGTTGTCACCGGCCGCGAGCGCGGCGGCGTCGATCGCTGCCTGCAGGTCGCGCCGCAGCGCGTAGGCGCGTGCGCCGTCGATGGCGATGGCAGCCATGCCGACGATGATCGTGAGCATCAGCGCGATGAAGACGATGGCCTGGCCCTTCTGGCCGGGATGGCGATGGCGCATCAATACTCCGTCCTGTACACGGCGGCGGCCGTGATCACGATCCGTCCGGCCGTCGCCTGCGCGACGATCGGCGTGATCAATACCAGGTTGAAACGGATCGTCACCTGGAGCGGCTGATTTCCAACCGCGGGATTGACCGCGCTGCACGAGCCCGTGGCGCTGGCCGGATACTCTCCGCCCGGCGCGTTCGGCAGCGGCGTCGCCTCAGCGGTGGCTGGGGGGCCCGGCTCGGTGACGTAGACCCACGCTGAGTTGTCGGGCGGAGCGGCTGCTGTGACTGGCCCCTGCGGGCACGGCTCCGACACGGGCGTCCCTAGCATCTGCGTGCTTACGGTGGTCAGCACGTCCGAGTTGGTGGGCAGCTGGTTCGACGCCCGGGCAGCGGTGCGCGCGCCCTCCCGCGCGGCGTGGTTGATGGTGTCGAGGTAGAAGATCGCGCGCCCGATGTCGATGATGCCGAAGAGAAGAAGAAGAAGCACCGGCGAGACCAGCGCGAACTCGATCAGGGCCTGTGACCGCTGCGAAAGCGCGGGGAAGGACTGCGTCCTCCCCCGCGGGACCCCCTCCTTTTGCGCACGATGCCTGGAGGCGTTAAGGGAGGTATCGCCTGGTTTCGGCCGGGATGAACCGGGAAGCGCGGGGAAGGACTGCGTCCTCCCCCGCGGGACCCCCTCCTTTTGCGCACGATGCCTGGAGGCGTTAAGGGAGGTGTCGCGTGGTTTCGGCCGGGATGAACCCGGCCTCGGCACACTGCTCGTCTCTTTCAATTTCCCTGCACCGTCATGTGCTGGTTTGCCGCGACCTGGAAGATCCCGAGCTGCGTCTTAACCAGGGGCGTGAGCGGACCGTACGAGAACAGGACGATGACGTTCAGGTCGAGCTGTCCCTGGTTCGTCGCCGGGCTCGTGAAATCGAGGCCGGGCGTGTTGTTGTAGCAGATGTACAGCCATGGTTGGTTGACAGAGGCGGGATACGACGACGACGCGTACGGCGGGTTGTGGTAGCTGTTTCCGTCGGTCGGCGACGGGCAGGTTGCGCCGGGATTCTTGAGCACCGAGTTGGGAAGCGAGATCGAGGCCAGCTCGGTGTCCACCGCGGACTTGATCTGCGCGTCGTCCAGATAGGGGTGAGCCAGGCTCGGCGCGTCGTACCAGGCGCCGTGGCGCGCTCCCTCGCGGGCTGCCGTGGAGAGGACCTCCTGGACGTAGATCGAGCGCCCTATGTCGGCCAGCCCGCCGACCAGCAAAAGGAGCACGACGGAGGACACCGCGAACTCCACGAGGGACTGTCCGCGCTGGTCTCCGAGCGGCTTCAAAAGTGGTCGTTTCAGTATCAAGTAAGGGGGGCGCGGCACCGGGATATCTTGCCTATGATGGGTCGGCTGTGCGGACCCTTAGCACTGTTACTTCGCGACGGCCGTTCACGTTGCTGGGTATTTTGCTTGCTCTCCTCGTGATTGTTGCCTTCGTACTTGTAGCTCTCAACGCCAGCCAGTCCGCCAACAGTCCCCAGCAGTTGGTCGTCGTGGCGAGCAAGGACCTCCTGCCCCGGATTCCGATCACCGCCGACGCGCTGGCCGTCAAGAGCATCCCGGTCCCGGGCACCTATCCGAAGGTGTTCTTCGGCCGGATCCAGGACGTCGCCGGGATGATCCCGCTCGTCTCGATCCAGCAGGGCCAGGCGATCACGGCCAACACCGTGGCCAAGCCAAACCAGGCGCTCGGCTCGCAGTCCGAGTACCTGCCCATCCCGCCGGGCTACGTGGCCCTCACCATCCCTACGAGCGAGCAGCAGGGCGTGGCCGACTACATCCAGCCCGGCGACTACATCTCGGTCATCGCTACGGTGTCAGCGGCAGGCAAGGTCGGCACCAAGACGATCTTCACGCAGCTGCACGTGATCAAGGTCGGAACGCCCGGCACCGCCGGCGGCACCAGCGCCAACAGCCTGACCGTGGTGGTCACCCAGTGCCAGGCCGAGATCATCACCTGGTTCCTGACCTACGCCGCGCTCAAGTACAGCCTCGAGTCGTACCAGGACTACTCTCCAGGGAGCCAGGCCCCGGACCCGAACTGCAAGACGGTCGAGGATGCGCACGGGGTGACCCTGACGTTCATCCAGTCTCGTTACCCCTCGCTCTTTCAGTGAACCTCCCACCGGAGACCGTCGTCGCCGTGCCCATGTCGGCGGCGATCATCGTCTTCTTCTGGGCCATGGACAAGGTCAGTAAGGAGCGCCGATCCAACGCGACCGAGTCTGGATCGGCACGGGCGACCCCTCGCGAGCTGGTCGAGCGCCTGTTGAAACCCGCGGCCGAGAACCTGAGCCAGCGGCGCAAGGTGCAGGGGAAACCAACGCTGACAGAGGACCTCGCCAGAGCCGGGCTCAACATCACAGCGCCGGAATATCTTCTGATCCGCATCGGCGCGATCGGCCTCGGCCTGCTGATCGGGCTGTTTCGGTTTGGCTTCTCGGTGGGACCGATCGTGCTGGGCGTGATCGGTTTCGTCATCCCACCGCTGGTGGTTGCGTACCTGCAGCGCCGCCGCGCCAAGCTCTTCGGCGAACAGCTGACCGGCATGCTGCAGCTGCTGTCGAACTCGTTGAAGACCGGCTACTCGATCGACCGCGCGCTCGAGACGGTGGCGGCGAAATCACAGCCGCCGGTTTCGACGGAATTCGAGCGCGTCGCCACCGAGATCACTCTTGGCACGCCCGTCGAGGATGCCCTGAGCTCGATGCTGCTGCGCATCAACAGCCCGGACCTGGAGTTCATCGTCACCGCGATCCTGCTGCACATCCGCGTCGGCGGAAACCTCGCCGAGGTCCTGGACAACATTTCTGACACGCTGCGCGACCGCCTGCAGACGAAGCGCGACATGAGCGTGCTCACCGCGCAATCGCGGGCGTCGGCGAGCATCATCACCGGGCTTCCGATCCTCCTCGCCCTTGGCCTTTACCTGCTCGTGCCCGGTTACTACGCGCCGATGACCACGTCGTGGATCGGCTACGCGATGCTGGGCTTCGCGGCCTTCATGATCCTGATCGGCAACCTGCTGATCCAGCGCATGACAGCCCTCGACGGCGGATGACAGCGTTCGCCCTGGCCGCGGGCGTGATCTGCGGCGGGATCGTGATCGCTTACTTCATCGCGATCGACCTCGTCCGCGGCGCTGCGGCGAACGGCGGCACGCTGGCCGCTCCCCGCCGGACGTTCGTCAAGCAGCTCGAATCGGCCCTCCGGCCGGTTTCGCAGCTTCCGGCAGGCGCCGCGATCCAGCTGCGGCAGAGACTGAGCCAGGCGGGCACCCCGGGCTCCCTTTCGCCGGCCGGGTTCCAGGCGGTTCGCTACAGCTTCGCGGCGTTGATGGCGATCGCGGGCCTGGCCCTCGGCCTCGTGCTGCCGCTGTCGATGCCTGCAGTGGCGGCTGCCGCGCTCGCCGGCCTGGTCTTCGCGGTACTCGGGTATCTCCTCCCCAACATCTGGCTGCAGCAGCGCATCTCGCAGCGCCGGCGCCAGATTCAGCGGTCTCTCGCGGAAGCGACCGACCTGCTCACGCTGGTGGTTGAGTCAGGGATGAGCCTCGACGAAGGACTGCTCAGCATCGTCGAGCGCTTTCACAATGCGTTGGGCGACGAGATCGGCAAGGTGCTGCGCGAGATCCGGCTGGGGCGTCCCCGCATGGCAGCACTCGAGCACATGGCGGCCCAAGCCGGCGTCCCTGACCTGCATCACCTCGTCGAGTCGATCGTCCAGTCCGACCAGATGGGGGTTCCGATCGCGCGGTTGCTGCGCGTGCAGGCGACCGAGATGCGACGCCGCCAGAGGCAGGGCGCTCAGGAGCGCGCGGCGCAGGCTTCATCCCGAATGGTCTTCCCGATGGTCGGATGCATCTTCCCAGTCTTGTGGATCGTGCTACTCGGGCCCGCCATCATCACGGTTCTGAGATCGCTTCACTGATGGTGCGAGAGAACAACCGTTGGCCGAAAGGCCAGCACCAATCATTCAGCGACCTCGACAAACCCCTGTATACGATCAGCGTCGCGGCCGAGATCCTCGAGACTCATCCACGCACGCTGATGCTCTACGAGGACGCGCATCTCGTTGAGCCGCACCGCACGAGCACGAACCGCCGGCGCTATTCGCAGCGCGACATCAGCAAGGTGCAGGTGATCCAGAACCTGACGCGCGAGAAAGGGGTGACCCTCGC
>DATNMQ010000183.1:0-14822 GCA_035602465.1 Candidatus Sulfotelmatobacter sp.
TTCGGAGCAGGCTCGCTCCTTGCTCGTCATCCATTCGGCCTTTGTTCGGGCGATGCTCGACAGCTTCGACCGCCTGCGTTCCACAGTTGAAGCGGCTTCTATTTCCTCCGTGGTGACCCATGGCGAGCCGCATCGCCGGAACCTGATCCACTCTAAGGACGGCTATTTCATGGTCGACTGGGATACGGTCGGCCTTGCTCCGCCCGAGCGAGACCTCTGGATGATCGGCGACAGGACTGACAATCCCGACGCGTTTGAGCTCTATCGACTTCGTTGGCGGCTGGATGACATTTCGTCGGTCGTCACCTTGCTTCGCTCGCCACACGGGCGCGACGAGGACGCAGAGAAGGCGTGGATCGGCCTGCGCAACTCGATTGAGGCCGAGCCTTTTACGCGAGACTAACGACGTGATGCTTCGGCTGCACAACACCCTCACCGGCACCAAAGACGTCTTCGAGCCTCTCGAGAGCGGGCACGTGCGCATGTACACCTGCGGCCCGACGGTTTGGAATTTCGCGCACGTCGGCAACCTGCGCGCGTTCCTCTTCTACGACCTGGTCCGGCGCCACCTGCGCGCTTCCGGCTATCGCGTGACCCACGTGATGAACCTCACCGACATCGACGACCGCATCCTCGACCAGGCGATGCACGCGGGGACGACCACCGGCGAGTACACGCGGCCCTATGAAGAGGCCTTCTTCGAGGACATGGCCACGCTGCGCGCCGAGCGCGCCGAGCACTACCCGCGCGCGACCGAGCACATCCCCGAGATGATCGCGATGATCTCGACTCTGATCGCGAACGGAAACGCCTACATCGCCGACGGTGACGTCTACTTCCGGCTCGCCAGTTTTCCCTCCTACGGCGAGCTGTCCCACCTCGACCGCGCCGGACTCAAGGCGGGTGCGCGCGTCGCGACGGACAAATATGAAAAAGAATCGGTGAGCGACTTCGCCCTGTGGAAGAAGGCCCAGCCCGGTGATGAAAGGCTCGGCGCGGCGTGGGATGCACCGTTTGGGCGTGGACGCCCGGGCTGGCACATCGAATGCTCGGCGATGAGCAAGCGCTATCTCGGTGACACGCTCGACATCCACGCCGGCGGCGTCGACCTCATGTTCCCTCACCACGAGAACGAGATCGCGCAGTCCGAGGCCGCCAACCACAAGACGTTCTCGCGCGTGTGGCTGCACTCCGAGCACCTCGCGGACGCGACCGGCGAGAAGATGTCGAAGAGCGCGGGCGGCTTCACGACGCTGCGCGATCTGCTCGAGGCCGGGCACGACCCGTTGGCGATCCGGATGTTCCTCATCTCCGGCGCGCACTACCGCTCACGCGTGCGCCTCAGCGACGAGGCGCTGCACGCCGCGGGGGAGCAGGTCCGCAGGCTGCGCGAGTTCGCCGACCGCGTCAAGCGAACCGCGCCCGCCGAGCTCGACGACGCGCCGCTCGAGGAGAAGACGGCCCAGGTCCGCGCCGGTTACCGGGAGGCGCTGGACGACGACCTCAACCTGCCGCAGGGGTTGGGCCTCGTCTTCGACCTGGTCCGCGAAGCCAATGCGGCGCTCGACGCGGACCGCATGGGTCCGCGGAACAAGGCATCGTTGTTCGCGCTGCTCGACGACGTGGACACGCACCTCGACGTCCTGCGTGGGGAAGAGCCAGGTCTCGCCGAGGAGGTGGAGAGGCTCATCGCGGCGCGCGAGGCGGCCCGCAAGGCGCGCGACTTCGCCAAGGCAGACCAGATCCGCGAGGACCTGAAGCAGCGCGGCATCGCGCTCGAGGACTCGAAGGACGGCGTGCGCTGGCGGCGGATTTCCGCTACTGAGGGAGCGCGGTCCTGACCTTTCCTGTGACAGGGTCGTAGTAGTTGCGCGGGATCACCATCGTGTTCTTGCCGAACAGGACCAGCTCGAGCGCCGGTTCGCCGATGCCCTGCTGGCTGTGGATGTCGTGCGGTGGATCGAGCCATGTCACGAATGAGCCAGGCCCGAGCTCCTTTTCGTAGAGGATCTTCAACTGCCCCTCGTCGTCGTGGTGCCAGTGGCGGTAGCGGTCCATGCCCCGGATCACGCAGGCGATCCCCCACGAGTTGTGGTCGTGCACCGGCGTCTCCTCTTTGGCGGAAAACCGCCCGAGCATGAGGGTCAGGCCGTCGGGATCGCTCTGCAGCACGGCTGAGGTGGTGTCGCTGCCATGCAGGCTCTTCATCTCGGTCTGCGGAACAAAACCAGGTTCCCGCGAGACCTCGGCAAGCAGCCGGCCGACCGAGATCAAGCTCCCCTCGTTGACGCCGGCCGCGAGCATCTCTCTCGCCCGGGCCATGAAGTCTGCAACCATGCGACTAGTTTGAGGCAGCTCATTCACGGGCGGAACGCGGTCCTCGAGGCCGCGCGAGCTGGGCGCGTGGTCAAGGTTTACCAGGCATCCGGCCTGGGCCACGATCCCCGTCTCGAGGAGCTGGCGCGGCTCACCCGCGTCGAGGTGGTGGCACCCGAGCGGCTCGACGCGATGGCGCCGGGGGTGAACCAGGGCGTGGCGGCGGAGCTCAAGCCGCGCCGCGACTGGACGCTCAAGGAGTTGCTCGATACGCAACCCTCGCTGCTGATCGCGCTTGACTCGATCATGGACCCGCAGAACCTGGGTGCCATCCTGCGCAGCGCCGAGGTTGCCGGCTGTGACGGCGCGATCATCCCCGAGCACCGCAGCGCGCCGCTGTCCGCGGTGGCGGTCAAGGCGAGCTCCGGCGCGTCGGAGCTGCTCCGCATCGCGCGCGTGTCGGGCATGCCGTCCGCGATCGCGGAGGTGAAGCGCGCCGGGATCTGGTGCGTGGCGCTCGACACGCGAGGCGAGGTGGACGCGTGGGAGTTCGATTTCAAGCAGCGGGTCTGCGTGGTCGTCGGCAGCGAGGGGACGGGCGTCCACCGCCTGGTCAAGGAGCGGTGCGATGCCCGTGTCCGGCTGCCCGTGGCGGGCCACGTGGCGAGCTTCAACGCTTCCGCCGCCGCCGCCGCCCTTCTCTACGAGGTGATGCGCCAGAGGATGGGCTCCTAGAGGCTCGGCCGAAAACCCTCGGCGAGAGATTGGGCGCCGAAGATCCGCAGACGGCTTTTCGGCCGAGCCTCAACCGCTCCTTAAACTGGGACGCTCTGATGGAGAGAGTCATCGTCGACGGCTACAACGTCGTCCATGCGTGGCCGTCGCTCAAGCGCCTGCTGACCGAGGCTTCGCTCGAGGCGGCCCGGGACAGCCTCGTGGAGCGGCTTTCCGTGCTCGGCTACATCACCGGGGCCGACGTGACGGTGGTCTTCGATTCGCACCAGGCTGCGGCGAGCTCGCAGGAGACGGTGGAGGGCGTGCAAGTGATGTTCACGCGGCGCGGCCATTCCGCGGATCACGCCATCGAGCGGATCGCGTATGACGCGAGCCAGGTGGGCGACGTGATCACGGTCGCCACCTCGGACCGCTTCCAGCGCGACATGGTGCGCGGCATGGGCGGTGCGGTGATCAGCGCGCTCGAGCTGGAGCGGCGCGTCATCGAGGCCGAGCAGGAGATGGGCCGGAAGGTCAAGCGCTACCAGTGAGTGCCCAGGCGCGGCGCACGCGAATCGTCTGCACGATCGGGCCGTCGAGCATCTCGCCCCACGTGCTCAGGTCGATGATGCAGGCGGGGATGGACGTCGCGCGTCTGAACTTCTCGCACGGCGACCACGACACGCACAGGCTGGCCGCGGCCAACGTGCGCGAGGCGGCTGAGGCGTTGGGGCGGCCGATCGCGCTGCTCGGTGACCTGCAGGGGCCGAAGATCCGGACGGGGTCGCTCGACGGATCGATGAGGAGGCTGGTGCGGGGGAGGACCGTGACGTTGGTTGGACCTTCGATGGATGGGACCCCCTCCGGCGGCTTCGCCGCCACCTCCCCACACGGTGGGGAGGAGGCTGCTATCGAAGTTAGCCATCTCGAGCTTGTTCAGGCGCTTCGGCCTGGGGATAGGGTGCTTGTCGATGACGGGCGCATCGAGCTTGCGGTTCGCGCCGTGAGCGACGGACGGGCGGACGCTACCGTCGTGCGCGGCGGCCTGCTCGGCGAGCGCAAGGGCGTCAGCGTGCCCGGCCGTCCGATCCCGCTCCCGGCGCTGACCGAGAAAGACCTCGAGGACCTGAAGCTCGCGATGGAGCTCGAGGTCGACTACCTGGCGCTCTCGTTCGTCAGGAAGGCGGAGGACATCCTGACCTGCCAGCAGCTCATTACGGGTCACAACCGGACGGTCCCCGTGATCGCCAAGCTGGAGAAGCTCGAGGCCATCAAGAACCTGGACAAGATCCTCGAGGTCGCGGACGCGGTGATGGTCGCGCGCGGCGACCTCGGCGTCGAGCTCAGGCTCGGCGACCTGCCCGCGGTGCAGAAGGACGTGATCGACCGGGCCAACCGGGCCGGCGTGCCGGTCATCACCGCCACCGAGATGCTCGAGTCGATGGTCACGGCCAACCGGCCGACCAGGGCGGAGGCGTCCGACGTCGCCAACGCGATTTGGGACGGGACCGACGCGGTGATGCTTTCCCAGGAGACCTCGATCGGCGCCCACCCGGTGGAGGCGGTCCGGGCGATGGCCAGGATCTGCCTCGCCGCCCAGAAGCACCCGGCCTTCGAGCGCGCCCGCCAGATCTGGCGCGAGCCCGGTCAGGTCGGGAGCGCGATCGCCCACGCCGCGGCGGCCACGGCTACCGAGCTCCACGCCCGGGTCATCATCGCCTTCACGGAATCGGGGACCACCGCCCTCCGGTGCAGCAAGGCCCGGCCGCCGATGCCGATCATCGCCGCGAGCCCCCACGTGGAGGTGCTGCGCCGGGCTGCGCTGTATTCGGGGGTCATGCCGCTCCTGGTCAGCCCCGGCAGCGACACCGACCAGATGATCTCGAACGCCACCCAGGCGGCCCTCGAGGCCGGCATGGTCAAGCCCGGCGACCGGGTGGTGATCGTGGCCGGGGTTCCGGTGGGGCGTCCGGGCCAGACGAACCTGCTTAAAGTCGAGACGGTTTGAACCGTTGCGCCTGAAAATTACAGGCGTGGCGCCCGCCTCACATGGGCTGCTGGGCCGGATCCAGCAGGCCAACGACAACGCGTCGCACCGGTTCGGCCCGCACACGGCGGAGGTCGAGGCGTTCATCCTGGCCGTGGCGACCCTGACCCCGTGGCAGTGGCGCCAGGTCCTGGCCACCCAGCGGCTCGTGTCCTCGGTGAACAAGGAGCGCTCGGGCCAGCCCGCCGACTCCGCGCGGTCGATCCAGTCGGCCATCCGGAGCAGCGACACCCGGATCTCGGAGCCGATCGCACGTGCGGGCGAGGTGCTTTTCGATGCCCTGGTCCGGAAGGCCGAGGACAAGCAGGTCGCCGCCTGGCAGGCGATGACCGCGCTCGTCATGCGTTCCCAGATGCCGGCCCTCAAATTCGCCATGCACTACGCGCCGTTCGCGTCTCTGATTCCGGCGTCGGGTTCGGACGTGCTGGACCCGCGGACCCGCCGGTTTCTCGCGCTGCTCGAGCAGCTGACGCCCGCGCAGCTCGACATGCTGTCCCAGCGCTGGCGCATCCAGCCCGCGGCCTCGCACGCTCTGCTCCAGGCGGTCGCCAAGAACCGCGAGGTGAAGAGCGAGGAGGCCGTCGCCGTGGCCGCGGTCACCACCATCCCGGCGCATCTCACCGGCGACGCGGGTTGGGCCGCTGTCCGAACGGCGGTGCACGGCGGGCGGGTCCTGGGCGCGTTTGATGAGCTCACGCCGCAGGAGATCACCGAGCTCTGGGCGCCCCTCGAGCCGGCGATCCCGCTTGACACGCTCGAGCATGTCGAAGAGGTTCCGGCGACCGAGCGGGTGAAGGCGGCGGTGGGCGAGGCGATCAAGACGATCACCCGGCCGCCGCGAAGCCGCGCCACCGCGCCGGCGGCGACGAAGGCTGCGGCGCCGTACGGAACGAACAGCGTCGAGGTCGCGGGATTCATCAAGGGCGTGACCGAGATGTCGCCGATCCAGTGGCTGCGCGTGCTCGACCGGCGCAAGCTGGTCGCGAGCGTCACGCGCGAGGGGAGCGCCGAGCCCGCTGGCGTCGTGCGCTCGATCCTGGCGGTGATCGATGGCACCCGCGAGCTCGACCCGTTTGCCCGGTGCCGCGCGTTTGCTGCCGTCGAGCGGGCGGGCTACGCGATCGAGTCGCACGCGCAGCTCAGCATGGACCAGGTGCGCCAGATCTTTGCGGTGCTCGAGCCCGCGATCCGGTTCGACGACCTCAACGGAAGCGGTTTTGCGCACAAGGTCGCGTCGCTCGACAAGGCGGACTGGGCGCGCATTGCCGCCGTGGCGCCGGAGGCCAACGAGGAGGCGGTCGCTCCGCTGGTCAGCGCCGGCACGGCGCTTATCGATTTCTTCGGCGGGCGGACGGACGACGAGGCGGTGGCGACGTGGCACGCGGTCTCGGCGCTGGTGCACCGGCACCACATGACGCCGATCAAGTTCGCCGCGTCGTACGCGCCGTTTGCATCGGCGATCCCCGTGACCAACCCGCGCTCGCTTGGCGCATGGGTGTCGCGCTACGTCACCGCGGTCGGGCGGCTCGGCGCGGCGCAGTGTGCGCTGCTGGCGCGGCAGTGGCAGATCGAGGACGCGCTGTCCAACGTCCTGGCTGGCGCGATCGCCGACGGAACCGCGCGGGCCGGCGAGGAGGCCGCGGCGCTGGCGGCGGTCGTCACCGTGCCGATGCGGCTGGCGGGAAGCGGCGGGTGGGCTGCCGTGAAGACCGCCGCATACGGCGGGAAGGTGATCGCGGCGCGGTCGCGCCTGACGGCCGAGCAGCTGGAGGCGCTGTGGGCGCCGATCCAGGGCGCGATTCCTCTCGCATCGCTCAACGCACCGGCCAGGGTTCGACGCTAGAGGCTTCGAGTCACTATCGTTTTTTGAGGTGGCGAACGCGCGGAGCAACGGCCGGCTTCCGAAATTCGAGCGGGTGATGGTCGTGTCGGCGCACCCCGACGATCCTGATTTCGGCGCCGGCGGCTCGGTGGCTCGCCTGGCCGACAGCGGCGCGTCCGTGACCTACGTCATCGTCACCGACGGCAGGCAGGGCGGGGAGGACCCGGCTCAAAAGGACTCCGAGCTCGTGGCGATCCGGCAGAGGGAGCAGCGCGCCGCCGCCAAGGTGCTGGGCGTGAAGAAGATCGAGTTCCTCGGCTACAAGGACGGCCACCTGGCGCCCGACCTCAAGCTGCGACGCGACATCGTGAAGATGATCCGCAAGCACAAGCCGGAGCTGGTGATCACGCACATTCCGGGCCGCGTGCTCGATGCGCCGATGGGAGGGTCGCACCCCGACCACCTCGCGGTGGGCGAGGCGACGATGGCCGCCGTGTATCCGGACTCGCGCAACCCGCGCGCGTTTCGCTCGCTGCTGAAGGAAGGATTGGAGCCGCACGAGGTCAAAGAGGTGTGGATCCCGTTCTGGACCCTGGGCGATTACTACGTCGACGTGACCAAGACGCTGGACCGGAAGATCGATGCGCTGAAGAAGCACAAGAGCCAGGTGGCGAAGCCGGGGCGGACGTGGGACTTCGAGAAGTTCATGCGCAAGCGCCACCGCGACATCGGCAAGAAGGCCGGCTATCAGTACGCCGAGTCGTTCAAGAGGATCACGGTCTAGACCAGTCGTCGCGGAGCGCCGACCAGATCGCCTCGGCCCAGGCCGCGTACTGCGGGTCGCCCGGGTGCAGCCCGTCTGATGCGATCCATCCCTTCGATCCGACTCCTGATGTGCTCGCTCCGCCGATGTCGATCCATTTGAAACGTCTCCTGGTGGCCTCTTCGCGCGCGACCTCGTTGAAGATTCGCGTCAGACGTTCGACGTGATCCTTGCCACCGAAGTCGGCCGCCGCGGGAACGTATGACCAGGTCGGAATCGAGACCGCCGCGATTCGCGCGGACGGAAGCTCGGCGATCGCGTCGTGGATCGTGGTGAGGGAGTGACGGTACTGCTCGGGTGAACGGCCTTGCACGAGGTCGTTGACGCCGATCAGGACCGTCACGAAGTCGGGCTTCAGGCGCTGGACGAGTCGCAGCTCTTGATTGATCAGGTCCAGCGTGGTGAAGCCGTTGACCGCGGGGTTGGTCACTTCGGCGCCCAACCGCGAGGCGATGATCGCGGGCCAGCTGTGCGACTCGTCGGAGGCACCGGTGCCGATTGTGTAGGAATCGCCGAGGGCGAGGTACCTCAGCGTTCGATGTCTGCCAGGGCGCTCCACACCTCGACCTTTGTTTTGACCCGGTGGATGACTTCGTCCGTGAAGTCCGTCGTCGAGGCCTGTCCGCCGAGGTCCGCGGTCCGCACCCCGTCCGACACGGTTTCGAGCGCCGCTTCGTAGATGGAGCGCGAGGCGCGGCGCGCGCCCTCGTCCTTCATGTAGCCGAGGAGGGAGGCGACGGCCATGATCATCGCCATCGGGTTGGCGACGTTCTTGCCCTCGAGCGCCGGCGCCGTGCCGTGCGGCGCCTCCGTCATCGCGACCTTCACCGCTCCGCTGTCGTCGAACGCCAGGAGGGTCGACTCCGCCCCCGCGATGGTGCCGAACATCTGCATGACGAGGTCGGAGAGCGTGTCGCCGTCGCGGTTCAGGGCCGGGATGACGAGCGACTCGCCGCTGGTGGTGAGAAGAAGGGCGTACGTCGCGTCGATGAGCTGCGGCTCGTATCGGACGTCGGGATGGCGCTTGGCGGCGGCGTCGAGCTCCTCCTTGAACATGCCTTCGTAGACCGGGCTGACCGTGAACTTCGGGCCTCCGAACACCTTGGCCTCGATTCGCTTGGCGTGAGTGAACGCGTACTCGGCGACGATCCGGCAGGTCCGGCGGCTGATCTTCTCGGTCCGGTAGGCCCACTCGTCGAGGTCGTGTCCCTCGCGCCACTCCCGCGCGCCGTAGGCGTCGTCCACCGCCATCCGGATCACCGAGATCGGGGCGTGGACGCCGGCCAGCGGCGGGACGCCCGGGATTCGCCGGCCGGTCCGGACGATGACGCGGCCGTCGATCTGCTTGCGCAGGATCGCGTTCGGGCTGCCGACGTCGTGCGCTCCCTCCGGCGTGATGGTGGCCGCCTTCAGCCCGAAGCCGAGCTCGCGGAGGGCTTCAGCGGCGTCGGTGACGACCTGGTTGCGGGTCCGGCGCCGCTCCCCCAGGGAGAGGTCGAAGTCGCGAATCCCTATCTTGAAGCCGAGGACACCGGGGTCCAGGATGCGAAGCGCCTCCTTCAGAAGCTCCTCGCCGGTCTGGTCGCCGTGCAGCACGGCGATGGTCGTTGTCACGGGGATGATTGTGAGGTGTCTGCTACTATTGACAGGGCCTAGAGAACCTAGGCTTTTTTCTTTCCCCCCACCAAAGAGACAACCATGGAAGACATCATCAGCCTCGCCTGCGGCGTCTGCAAAAGGCGCAACTACACCACCGTGAAGAACAAGAAGAACGATCCTGACCGGATCGAGCTCAGCAAGTACTGCAAGTGGTGCCACAAGCACACCCCGCACAAGGAGACCAAGTAGTGGCTGTCACAGCCCGGAAGCGCGAGGAACCGGCCGCCCGTACAGGCATCTTCCAGTTCCTGCGCGACGTCTACGACGAGCTCCGCAAGGTCGTCTGGCCGACCGGCGGCGAGCTGTACCGCTACACGCTCGTCGTGCTCTTCACAGTGGCGATCCTCGGCCTGTTCATCGGCGGGACCGACTACCTGCTCGGCGAGGCGGCCAAGCGCACGATCTACAACAACGGGGCCCACTAGCCGTGGCGGTCGAGAAGAGTCACCCGACGCCTGACGAGGAAGCGCAGTGGTACGTCGTCCACGCCTACTCGGGGCATGAGGAGAAGGTCAAGAAGAACCTCGAGAAGAGGATCGAATCTATGGACATGCAGGACAAGATCCTGCAGGTGCTCGTCCCCATGGAGGACGAGATCGAGATCAAGGACGGCAAGCGCCGCCACGTCCAGAAGCGAATCTTCCCCGGCTACATCCTGGTGAAGATGAAGATGTCGAACGAGTCGTGGTTCGTGGTCCGCAACACGCCAGGCGTGACGAGCTTCGTCGGCTCCGCGAACAGCCCCGTGCCCCTTCAGGAGAAGGAGGTCCGGGCCATCCAGAAGCAGATGAAGCAGGAGGCGCCCAAGATCCGCGTCGAGTTCGCCGTCGGCGAGTCGGTTCGGGTCGTCGACGGGCCGTTCACCGACTTCCACGGCAAGGTCGACGAGATCAACCCGGAGAAGGGCAAGCTCAAGGTGCTGGTCAACATGTTCGGTCGCGAGACCCCGGTCGAGCTCGACCTGCTGCAGGTCGAGAAGGTGCATTAGGACACATATAGAGGTATGGGCAAGAAGAAGGTCCGCGCGGTCCTCAAGCTCGAGCTTCCCGCCGGCAAGGCGACGCCTGCGCCGCCTGTCGGCACCGCGCTCGGCCCGCACGGCATCAACATCATGGAGTTCACCAAGGCCTACAACGAGCGCACCGCCGCCCAGGCGGGTGACGTGGTGCCCGCGCTGATCACGATCTTCGAGGACCGAAGCTTCAGCTTCGTCCTCAAGACGCCGCCTGCGGTCCAGCTGCTGAAGCGAGCGGCCGGCGTCGAGAAGGGCTCGGCCAAGCCGAACCGCGAGAAGGTCGGGAGCATCACGCGCCAGCAGATTCGCCAGATCGTGGAGGTGAAGCGCAAGGATCTGAACGCCTACGACCCCGAGGCGGCGATGAAGATGGTCGAGGGCACGGCGCGCTCGATGGGCATCGAGGTGATTGAGTAGATCCGATGCCGAAGAAGAGAGGGAAGAAGTACATCGAGGCGGCCAAGAAGGTCGAGGCCGCGCTCGCCAACAACGGCAACGGCGGGCTCGAGCCCGAAATCGCGTGCCAGATGGTCCGCGACACTTCGATCTCGAAGTTCGACGCCACGGTCGAGGCGCACATCCGCCTGGGTGTCGACCCGCGCCACGCCGAGCAGATGGTGCGCGGCTCGGTGGTTCTGCCCAACGGCACAGGCAAGAAGGTCCGCGTCGCGGTCTTCGCGGTGGGCGAGAAGGCGCGCGAGGCGCAGGAGGCAGGCGCTGACACCGTCGGCGGGGATGACCTGGTCAAGCGGGTGTCCGAGGGATGGACTGACTTCGACGCGGCGATCGCGACGCCGGACTTGATGGCGAAGGTCGGCCCGCTCGGCAAGGTTCTGGGCCCGCGCGGCCTCATGCCGAACCCGAAGTCCGGCACGGTGACGAACGACGTCGGACGCGCGGTGCGCGAGGCGAAGGGCGGCAAGGTCGAGTTCCGGACGGACAAGTTCGGCATCGTGCACGTGCCCATCGGCAAGGTCTCGTTCGACCAGAAGCAGCTGCACCAGAACCTCACGACGCTGGTCGACGCGCTGATCCGCAACAAGCCGGCCACCTCGAAGGGGCAGTACCTGCGGAGCTTCTACCTCGTCTCGACGCAGGGCCCGTCCGTCCCGGTGGACGTCAAGGAAGCGGCCAAGCTCTCAGTCGCGGGATAGCTCCTCGTCGTGACGAGGACCGAGTTTTGGCAGGTCGTCTGCGCCTTCATTGCGATCGGTTCCGCGCTGGGAGCCGCGCTGAGGCTCGTGCGCACACGGCGTTGGCACATCGTGGTCCTGCTCGCGCAGATCCTGCTGGTTCCCGAGGCGGCGCTGGTCGTCGCCGTGCTGAATCCCGGCCCCGTTCCGGACGCGAACATGCTCCTAATCGTGGTCGCGGTGACTGGAGGGGCCGCCTTTCTGGCGATGGGGTGGAGCCTGTACCAGCGCCGCCAGATGAGGCGGGCGTCAGTGCCGCTCGCGGTAGTGAACAGGCAGCACCTTGCTGCCGTGGTTTCGCGGCTCCTTGTCATTGTGATGATCAGCGGCTTCCTGTTCACTTTCACGCCTGGGTTCGCGGTCGCCAACCTGCTCCTGAATACGGCGTGGCTCGCGCTGTGGATTCCGCGCCGATGGCGCCACATCGAGCTCGAGGCGATCGAGGACATAGATGCGCCTGTGCAGGCTGTTTTCGCGGCCATGATCGACACGAGCCGGTGGAACGGCGTGCAGGATGGCTCGGTCGTCGTGGAGCCGCCGGGGATTCTCAGGGTCGGCAGCCGGATCGTGCGCCGGCAGGAACTGCTGCCGCTGGCCGCCGATCCCAGGATGGCCGGATATCTCGAATCGCAGTCTGTCGTCACGTCCATGGCGCCCGACCGGGGCTACACGGTTGAGCTGATGGGCCACCCCGAGAACACCTCCGGTTTCGACCTGGTTGCTGCGGCAGGCGGGACGCGAGTGCGGTCGTGGTCGAGTGGAACGCTGACGCTGCCGGAGGCTGCCGCGGGACTCTTCTTCGAACTCCCCAAGGTGATTGCGATTCGAAAGGCAGAAATGAGCAAGTCGGTAGAGCGACTCAAGCAATCTGTCGCGGCCGCGCCCAGCCAGTAACCTGTCCGGAATGTTCGGGCCGATCATCCAGGGCAACCTCGTCCGGTTGCGCCCGCCTCGCACCGAGGAAGCGACCGCGATGGCCACGTGGTTCGAGGACCTCGAGGTGACGCGCTTCATCAAGCTCCGGAATCCGCCGTCGGTCGAGGCCGAGAAGGAATTTCTCGAGCGGATGTCGCGGGACCCCGACGCGGTGTTCTGGGCGGTCGAGCACGACGGCAAGCTGGTCGGAGGCACGAGCATCGTGCGGATCGACTGGAAGGACGGGCATGGCACGACCGGGACTCTGCTCGGGGACAAGACCGCGTGGGGAAAGGGGCTGGCCCGCGAGCTGATGCAGCTCCGCGCCGACTACGCCTTCACGCAGCTGCCCCTGCGCAAGCTGAAGTCCGGATACCTCGAGGGAAATGTCGCCAGCGCGAAGGCGCAGACGGCCGCCGGGTATCGCGAGGTGGGGCGGTGGCACGGGGACAAATTCATCGACGGCAAATGGACCGACCACGTTCTCACGGAGCTGATGCGCGAGGATTGGGCGAAGGCGAAGTCCGTATAATTCGCGATCTGCCCTAGACCGTAGGTGCGGCGCCAAAGGCTCCGCTTAATTTCCTACCGAGGCAATTCGTAAGTGAAGGACCTGGATCCTTCCTGCCTTGTTTCTGGTCCCGGCAGGGAGGATTTTTTATTTGCCGAAGGCACGCAAGGAGCAGAAGGCCGAGCAGGTCGAGCTCCTCACGGAAAAACTCAAGAGGGCGAAGGTCGCGATCCTGACCGACTATCGCGGCCTGACGGTCAGCCAGATCCAGGAGCTGCGCGGCAAGCTGCGCGGCGGTGACGTCGAGTACCGCGTGATCAAGAACACGCTCGCCCGGCGCGCGGCAGCGGCGGCCGGCGTGCCGGCGCTCGAGTCGGAGCTCAAGGGGCCGGTCGCGATCGCGTTCGGCTACGACGACCTCAGCGCCCCGGCGAAGCTCATCAACGAGTTCGTCCGGACGACGCGGCTGAAGCTCGACATCACTGGCGGTCTCGTCGAGGGCCGCGTCTTTTCGCCGGACCAGGTCAAGCAGCTAGCCGACCTGCCGTCCCGCGAGATCCTTCTCGCCCAGCTGTTGGGCACGCTTCAATCCCCGGTCGCTCAACTGGTCGCGATCATGCAAACCCCGCATCAGCAGCTCCTCGGAGTGCTGGACGCGTACAAGAACAAACTGGAGGCAGCGTAAATGGCGGCGACAAAGATCACCCCGAAGGAATTCGTCGAAGCGCTCAAGGACTGGAGCATCCTCGACGTCGTCGAGGCCGTGAAGGCCATCGAGGACGAGTTCGGCATCAAGGCGGCGGCCCCGGTGGCCGTGGCTGCGGTGGCCGGGCCGGCGGCGGGCGCGGCTGCGGAGCCGGAAGAGGAGCAGACCGAGTTCACCGTCACGCTGACCGCGGTCGGGGACAGCAAGATCAACGTGATCAAGGCGGTCCGCGAGCTCACGCAGTTGGGTCTCAAGGAGGCGAAGGACCTCGTCGACGCGGCGCCGAAGCCCGTGCTCGAGAACGTCGCCAAGGCTGATGCCGAGAAGGCGGTTGCCCGGCTGAAAGAGGCCGGAGCCACGGCGGAGATGAAGTAGGGGCAGGCCCTCTGAACCCCGCCGGACTGGTTCAGGCCCGGCGGGGTTCTTTTGTTTCCGGCACGGCGTCGAACGGTGGGGTGTGGGAGCGCTGAGTGAACTTGGTCACGGACGGGACTGGGAAGAGGGTGTCGGGGGTGGGTCTTGGTTGCTGGGTTCGTGGTCTGGGCGAATAGCGTTGCGTGTGAATTCTATTGACAACGAACGTGTGTTTGGTACAATATGTGCATGTCAGTCGAGGCTGTTCTCGAGCTCGCTGAGGACCTCGATCTCAAGCAGCTTCGGTCGCTGATCGACCGGCTCGAAGCCAGGTTCGCCGGCAAGGTCCACGAAGCAACAGCCCGTGGCGACCACCTGGTCAACGGCCACTGCAGCGCGGTGTCGTGGGTCATGGACACCTTCACGATGTCGCAGAGCTCGGCGTCTGACCGCCTGCGCGTCGGCAAGCAGCTCGAATCGCTGCCCGACGTGGCTGACGCACTGGTCAGCGGACAGATCGGCTACCAGTCGGCCGCCGTGATCTGCCATCTCCGCGACCAGCTCGGGGAGAGAGGCGATGAGCTCGACCAGGAGGAGTTCATCGGCTACGCCCGTCAGCTCTCAGTCAAGGGCATGCGCCATCTTGCCGCCCACACCCGATACGTCATGGATCCCGACGGGTTCGACCGCGACACCGAGGAGAACTACGAAGAGCGCTTCCTCCACATCAGCGAGATGAAGGGCATG
>DATNMQ010000004.1:0-12735 GCA_035602465.1 Candidatus Sulfotelmatobacter sp.
GGCCGAGATCTTCGTCGGCGAGGGCGCCGAGGTCGGCTACGTCTCAGTGCAGAAGTGGGGCCGGAATGCCTGGCACTTTGGCGACCAGCGCGCGCGCCTGGAGAAGGATGCGAAGCTCAAGCTCTTCAACGTCACGCTTGGCGGACGCTTTTCCAAAACCCGGGTCGAGGCATCGCTCGTCGGCCAGGGGTCGGAGGCGGAGCTGAAGGCGCTCTACCTCGCGTCCGGTGAACAGTTCTTCGACTTCCACACGCTGCAGGACCACCAGGTGGGCAACACGCGCTCCGACCTGCTGTTCAAGGGTGCGCTGCAGGACACCGCGCGCACCGTTTATGCGGGACTGATCAGGATCGAGAAGGGCGCGGCCCGCTCGGACGCCTACCAGGCCAACCGCAATCTCGTGCTCTCGGACCACGCGAAGGCGACCTCGATCCCGATGCTCGAGATCGACAACAACGACGTGCGCTGCACGCACGGCGCCACGGTCGGTCCTGTCGATCCCGAGCACCTCTTCTATCTGCGCTCGCGCGGCATTCCCGAGACGACCGCAAAGCGGATGCTCATCCAGGGCTTCTTCGGCGCCGTGCTGGAGCGCATCCCGTTCGAGCACGCACGCAACCTGGTCGAGGCCGAGCTGGAGGCACGGATTGGCTAGCCACCGCGTGGCTTCGGTCGACGAGCTCCCGGCCGACACGATGAAGCACGTCGACGCGGGCACCACGCCGGTGTGCCTCGCTCACGCTGAGGACGGCAACTTCTACGCGCTCAACGACGTCTGCACGCATGAAGAGTTCTCCCTGAGCGAGGGAGAGCTGTGGGCCATGGACGTGGAGTGCCCGCAGCACGGCTCGCGCTTCAACCTGGTGACAGGCAAGGTCACCGGGCTGCCGGCGGTGATTCCGGCGACCACCTATCCCGTGAGGGTCGAGGGCTCGGACATCTTCGTCGAGGTGCCTGAGTGATCATGGCCGCCGGCACCATCGACGTCGCCGCGATCAGGAAGGACTTCCCGATCTTCGAGACCGGCATCGCCTACCTGGACTCCGCCAACACTTCGCAGCGGCCGCGCCAGGTGACCGGCGCGATGCTGGAGTATTTCGAGAAGTACAACTCGAACATCCATCGCGCCGCGTACCGCATCGCCGAAGAGGCGACCGAGCGCTACGAGGCCGCACGAGAGAAGGTGCGCGCCTTCATCAACGCGGCGTCGATGAAGGAGATCATCTACGTGCGCGGCACCACCGAGGCGATCAACCTTGTCGCCTACTCGTGGGGCCGCAAGAACATCAAGCAGGGCGACCTGATCGTGCTCACGATCCTCGACCACCACTCGAACATCGTCCCGTGGCAGATCCTCGCCGCCGAGAAGGGCGCTGAGATCCAGTACGTCGACATCGACGAGAGGGGCGAGCTCCTGCAGGATCAGTTCGCCAAGCTTCTGGCGCGCGGCCCGAAGCTCGTCGCATTCAACCTGGTCAGCAACGCGATGGGCACCATCAATCCGGCCCGGGAGATGGTGGCCGCCGCGAAGAAGGCCGGCGCGACTGTGCTGGTCGACGGGGCTCAGAGCACTCCGCACCAGCCGGTGGACGTGCGCGCGCTGGGCTGCGACTTCTACGCGTTCAGCGGCCACAAGATGCTCGGCCCCACCGGGGCGGGAATCCTCTACGGCCGGCGCGAGCTGCTCGAGGCGATGGACCCGTTCATGGCCGGAGGCGACATGATCCGGACCGTCCGGATCGAAGGGACGACATACCACGACCTTCCCTGGCGTTTCGAGGCGGGCACGCAGGCCATCGCCGAGGTGATCGGACTTGGCGCGGCGGTCGACTACCTGAGCGGGCTCGGCATGGACGCGGTGCGGGCGCATGAGCTCGAGATCACCGAGTACGCGTACGAAGCGCTGAGCGACATCGACGGTCTGACCGTCTACGGCCCGCCGCCCTCGCGTCGAGCGGGCGTCATCTCCTTCGCGCTGGAAGGCATCCACCCGCACGACCTCGCGACGATCGCGGACCGCGACCAGGTCTGCCTGCGGGCCGGACATCACTGCGCGATGCCGCTGATGACCCGCCTGGGCGTGGCTGCGACCGCCCGCGCATCGTTTTACGTCTACACCCAGAAGGATGAGGTCGACCGCCTGGTCGGTTCCATCCAGGAGGCCCAGAGGATCTTCAAATGAGCACCGCCGCCGATGATCAGTTCTACGCACCCCGCGTGCTCAGGCAGGCAGTGGCACCCGCATGAGCACCGCTGCTGATGATCAGTTTTACGCACCCCACGAAATCTTCGATTTCGCGGGGACCCCGCGCGTTCTAAGGCAGGTATTGGCACAGGCATGAGCACTGCTGCTGACGATCAGTTTTACCGCGAGTACATCCTCGACCACTACAAGAACCCGCGTAACTACGGGCGCCTCGAGCACCCTGACATCACGCACGAGGAGGACAACCCCCTTTGCGGCGACATCGTCGGAATGGACTTCCAGGTGCGCGACGGGGTGATCGAGGACATCCGCTTCCACGGCCGCGGCTGCGCGATCTCGCAGGCGTCAGCTTCGCTGCTGACGGAGCGGCTGAAGGGCATGCAGCTCGACGAGGCCAAGAAGATCACGAAGGACGACGTGCTCGGCGAGCTGGGAATCCAGATCTCGCCGGCGCGGATCAAGTGCGCCCTGCTCTCGCTGAAGGTTTTGAAGGTCGGCGCATATGGATTGGCCGGCGACGATGAGGAGTAGTAGATAGAGATGACCGAACAGACCGCACCGTTTCGCGAGGTGACCGTCGACGAGGTGCAGAAGCTCATCGACGACGGGTATGACCTGGTCGACGTCCGCGACTACTGGGAATGGGACCGCGGCCACATCCCCCAGGCCCGCCACGTCTTCCTGGACGAGATCCTGAAAGACCCGCAGGGCCACAAGTTCCGGGACAAGACACTCTTCGTATGCGCGGTGGGCAACCGCTCCGCGATCGCTGCGGAGATGGCGGTCGCCCTGGGCACGAAGGACGTCGTGAACTTTCGCGGCGGCACGGACGCGTGGCGCAAGGCCGGCCTGCCGCTGGAGAAACCGTGAGCGAAGCTCCGGCGCCCACGACGCAGGTCGCGCCCGACTCGACGGTGAAGCCCGAGGACGTGATCGAGGTCCTGCGCCAGTGTTTCGACCCTGAGATCCCGGTCAACATCATCGACCTCGGCCTGGTCTACGACATCGCGATCAAGCCGGCGCGCATCGACGTGAAGATGACCCTGACCGCGCTGGGCTGCCCGATGGCGGCCGACGTGATGGCCGATGTCCGAGACCACCTGCTGACGCTGCCCGGCATCGCGGACGCCGGCGTCGACATCGTTTACGAGCCGGTGTGGACCCCGGAGCGCATGTCGGAAGAAGCGCGCTGGGAACTGGGGATGGTCTAACCACTCGCCCCGAATAACGCGCCGCTGACGCCAGCGGAACGTTTCACAAGCCTTGCAAACGCACCGTTGGGTCCTACGGCGCGGAATTCGACGTCGGGGCTCTATCTACTATTAGTCTCGAAGTGGCGGAGTTCAGCCCCGGGCTGGAAGGTGTGGTAGCTGCTGAGACCGCCGTCAGCGAAGTCGACGGCGCCGGCGGCCGTCTCATCTATCGCGGCGGATACCTGATCGAGGACATCGTTCCCGTCGCGGGATACGAAGAGGCCGCCTATCTGCTGTGGCACGGCGAGCTGCCGGCTGAAAAGGAGCTCGAGGCTCTGCGGCAGCAGATGTCGGCGGCCCGGACCCTCAACAGGTCCGCCCGCGGCTGTCTCACCGCTCTGGACCCGCAGACAGATGCGATGGACGTCCTCCGGACGGTCGTCTCCGCGCAAGGCGCGAGCAAGACATTCAGCAAACCGACGCTCGACGAAGCGGTCGCCCTGACCGCCGTGTTTCCCACGATCGTCGGCGCGGCGCACCGGCGCCGGCAGGGCAAGGAGATCGTCGAGCCTCGCGCCGACCTAGGCCACTCCGCGAACCTGCTCTGGATGATGAGCGGCGAAGAGCCGAAATCGGACCAGGTCCGCTGGCTCGACACTTACCTGGTGCTGCTCGCCGACCACGGCCTCAACGCCTCCACGTTCACCGCTCGCGTCGTCGCCTCGACCGGGAGCGACCTTTGCTCATGCGTCGTCGGTGCGATCGCGGCCTTGAAGGGTCCGGCTCACGGCGGGGCGACGTTCGCGGCCCGGACGATGCTGGACAAGATCGGATCGGCCGAGAACGCGGAGAAATACCTCACCGAGGCCCACGGTCGGCATGAGCGATTTTCCGGCTTCGGACACCGCGTCTATCGCACCTACGACCCCCGCGCGAAGATCCTGCGCGAGATGGCGAAGACCGCCTCACCCGAGCTTTACAAGACCGCGGCGCGAACCGAGGAAGTGGCGTTGAAAATCCTCCACGACGCACATCCGGACAGGCCCAACGCGACCAACGTGGACTTCTGGGCCTCGGTCGTGCTGACCGGCGCGGGCATCCCAAAGGAGCTGTTCACCGCGATCTTCGCGACGTCCCGGGTCTCGGGCTGGACAGCCCACGTCCTCGAGTCGCTGGCCGACCTCCGCCTCATCCGCCCGGCCTCGCACTGGACGGGCCCCGAGCCCGGCAAGAAGCCCGCCCAGCTCGCAAAGAGATGACGAGCAACTACATCCCTGGGCTCGAGGGCATAATCGCCGCGCAGACCGCCATCTCCATGGTCGACGGCGAGAACGGCCGGCTCGTGTACCACGGCTACGTCATCGCCGACCTCGCCGAGGAGATGTCGTTCGAAGAGGTCGCGCACCTGCTGTGGCGCGGCCGCCTGCCGACCCGGGCCGAGCTCGACGCGCTGACACTCGAGCTGGCGGGCTCCCGGAACCTGACGCCGGCCGCCACAGCCACGCTCGAGGCGCTGCCGACCGACACGGACCCGATGGACGTGCTGCGCAGCGTCGTCTCGGTGCAGGGCGTCGAGCACCGTCTCGAGAAGCCGACCATCCCGCTCGCCATCCATCTCGCAGCGTCGTTTCCGACGATCCTCGCCGCCTTTCACCGGCGCCAGCAGGGCCAGCCCGCAATCAAGCCCCGCGCCGACCTCGGCCACGCTGCGAACTACCTCTACATGCTGAACGGCAAGGAATCGAGCCCCGAGATCGTCCACGCGCTCAACACGTACCTCGTGCTCCTCGCCGACCACGGGATGAACGCCTCGACATTCACCGCCAGGGTCATCGCGTCGACCGACTCCGACCTCGCCTCATGCGTGGTCGGGGCCATCGGGGCGTTGAAGGGACCTGCTCACGGCGGCGCGCCCTCTGCGGTCATCGAACAGCTCGAGCAGATGGGAACCGCGCAGAACGCGGAGCGCTGGATGCGCGAGGCCCGGACGCGCAAAGTCAAGTTCATGGGCTTCGGCCATCGCGTCTACCGCGTATACGACCCGCGGGCGAAGATCCTCAAGGCGATGTGCGAGCGGATGAATCCCGACTTCTACGCGCTCGCGACCAAGGTGGAGGAGGTGGCGCTGCGCATCCTCCACGAGGAGCATCCTGAGCGGCCGCAGTCGACCAACGTCGAGTTCTACTCGGCGGGCGTGCTCCAGGCGATCGGGCTCCCCAAGCAGTACTTCACACCCACGTTCGCAGTCTCCCGAGCGGCTGGTTGGACCGCTCATGTGCTCGAGCAGGTGGCCAACAACCGCATAATCCGGCCGCAATCGGAATACATCGGACCGGAGCCGCGAAAACCAGTGCCACTCGCCGAGCGGGGCTAGAGGCCCGGCCGAAAACCTTCGACGAGAGATTCGGCGATCCAGGTGGTCCAGATCCGGCTGAACCGCCGAGCAGCGCAGCGAGCGCATCGCGTAGATGCGTGAGCGAGCAGCGCAGGAGGTGAAGCCGGAGATGGGCCGCGTGGGCGCCGAAGATCCGTCGACGGCTTTTCGGTCCGGGCCTCCCGCGCTCCGACTCGACGCTTCCGCGCGCCGCAACCTCGGCGCCGCCGGGCTCGCCTGGTTCCTCCTCATCGCCATCGCCCTGACAGGGTGGTTTGTCGTGGTCGTCCCGCTGCGCGCGGACATCCTCGACAACGACCTCACGCTCATCTTCATCGGCGCGCGCATCGGCCTCGAGCACGGCTGGAGCCAGATCTATTCGCTCCCGCTGCAGCACGACCTGTTCGCGCAGCTGCGTCCACACGCGGTCTTCAACGACGGCCAACGCTTCATCTCGCCACCGCCGTATGCGTGGCTGGTGGCGCCGTTGACCCTGTTCGGCCCCGTCGGCGCCACGTTCGTCTGGTTGGCCCTCTCCTTGATCGCGCTTGGGGCGGCCTGGTGGATCGCCGCGCCCGGGGAGCTTCCGGCTCGTTGGCTGTGGCTGCTCGGCGCGCTGGCCTGGTATCCGGTTCTCTACGGCCTCAGCCTCGCTCAGGCGGACCTCGTCATCCTTCTCGCGGTCGCGGCCGCGTGGCGCTTCGCCGAGGCTGAAAAGCCATATCTCGCGGGAATCGCGCTCGGTCTCTCGGTCATCAAACCGCAGCTCACCCTCCTCCTCCCGGTTGTGCTGCTCGTGGCGGGCCGCTGGAGGATCGCCGCGGCGTGGGCTGCCACGGCCGCGGTGCTGGTGGCGGTCTCGCTCGCGCTAGTAGGCACGCAGGGCCTCCAGGCCTACATCGCTCTCCTGAACGACGCGCAGCACGTGACCAACAACCGGTACTTCACCCTGGCCTACCTCTTTGGTTCCGGCTGGCTGACCCTGGTGTTGCAGGTGCTGCTCGCGGCAGCCACGCTCGCGAACGCGTACGTCAATCGCCACGCGTCCAACGGCCGGATCTTTTCGTTGGCCCTCGTCGCGACGATGCTTTGCGCGACGTACTGGCACCTGCAGGACTTCACGATCCTCGTCCTCGCGGCGTGGCTCTTCTGGCGCGAACGCCCGCCGGCCTGGCAGCGGGCGTGGCTGCTCGTGATCGCGATCGCGGGCGAGTTTGCCTGGCCTCTCACGCCGCTTCCTCTCTTGGTTGCCGTCGCGGTGTGGTACCTCACCCTGAGCGCCCGCCGGCAGCCCCAGCCCCTGACGGCTTGAAGGCGTGACGGCGGCCGACGTGCGCGTGCCGCGCGCGCGCCTGATCGTCATCCTCGCCGCGCTCGTCGTGTGCTCGGCACTGCTGTGGCTCACTCGCAGCTTCACCTTTTATTTCGACGAGTGGACCTTCATCACGACGGCGCCCGACTGGACCGTCGCGACCTACTTCCAGCCGCACAACGAGCACCCCTCGATCCTCTTCCGGCTCATTTACTCCGCCCTCCTCCACAGCGTCGGGCTGCGCAGCTACCTCCCCTACATGGCGCTGCTGCTGATCGCGCACGGAGCCAACGTGGTCCTGCTTTTCGAGCTCGTCCGGCGCCGGGCCGGCGATCTCATCGGCGTTGCGGCTGCCGCACTCCTCCTGGTGCTGGGGGCGGGCTGGGAGGACATGGTGTGGGCCTTCCAGATGGCGTGGCTGGCCTCCGTCGCCTTCGGCCTGGCCGCACTGCTGGTCCTCGACCGGCGGCCAGCCCTCGCCGCGGGGTTCCTGGGCGTCTCGCTGATGTTCTCCGCGATCGGCCTTTTCTTCGCCGTCGCGGCCGCGGTTCAGCTCGCCCTCGCACCGGACAGGCGGCGCGACCTGAGGTGGCTCGCCCCGGTCGCGGTCGTGCTCGCCGCCTGGTATGTCGCGTTCGGACGATTCGCGAACCACCCGAACCCCCAGCCCACGGCGGCCAACCTGCTGCTCGACCCCGTTTACGCGCTGTGGGGCCTTAGCCAGAGCGCGGCCGGCGTGATCGGCGAAGGCGGCTGGGTCGGCCTTCCGCTTCTCGTCCTGGCCGTCCTGGCCGTCGCGTGGCGCTGGCGGCGGCATGGTGCGGACGCCTTCGCGATCGGCGTCGCGACGGGCCTGGTCGCCTTCTACCTGGTCACCGGCCTGACGCGCGCCCAGCTCGGGGTTCAGCAGTCAGGCGCCTCGCGCTACATCTACGTGGCCGGGGTGCTCTGGCTCATCCTTCTCGCGGATGCCGCCAGGGGTCTGCCCTGGCGCGGCACGTGGCGCCCGGCCCTGGTCGCGTTGGTCTTCCTCGCCTGCTTCAACAGCGCGGCGCTTCTTTTCAGCTTCGTCGCCGCCCGGACGGTCCTGATGGCGTGGGAGCATGCGGACTACGCGGCCCTGTCGGCGGAGCGCGGCGACCCCTGCCTCAACAGCGCGGGCGGCGTCGACCCCCTCGTGATGCCGTTCGTGACCCCGGCGCAGTACTACCGGGCAGTCGACTACTTCGGCGACCCGGCCACTCTGCCCGTGACCGACCAAGCCGCATTTGCCGCCGCCCTGGCCCGGATCCGCAAGGCCGGCTGCTAGCCGCTCCTACACTTAACCGAAGTGCCCAACTTCGATTTCGATGTCGCCATCCTTGGAGGCGGAATGGGTGGTTACCCGGCCGCCATCCGGGCCTCTCAGCTGGGGCTGAAGGTCGCCCTGGTCGAGTCCAACAAGCTCGGTGGGACCTGCCTCCACATCGGCTGCATCCCCACCAAGGCGCTGCTCGAGTCCTCAGAGCTGTACCACCGAGTCGCGACCCGGGGCGCGGAGTTCGGGATCAAGGCCGAGGTCGTCGGTTACGACTACCCCCGGATCGCCGAGCGCCGCGACTCGGTGGTTGGGCTGCTCTACAAAGGCGTGCAGTACCTGATGAAGAAGAACAAGATCGAGGTCGTCGAGGGCAAGGGCAAGCTCCGCGACCCCAACACGATCGACGTCGGGGAGAAGCAGATCAAGGCCAAGAACCTGATCGTGGCCACGGGCTCGACGGTCAAGACTTTGCCCGGGCTCGAGCTGGACGGCAAGTTCATCATCTCGTCCGACAACGCCGTCCTGTCGAAGGAGGCGCCGGAGTCGATCGTGATCATCGGCGCCGGCGCGGTCGGCGTCGAGTTCGCGACGTTCTACAGCCAGCTCGGCGTCAAGGTGACCCTGCTGGAGGGCCTCGATCGCCTGGTTCCTCTCGAGGACGAGGACGTGTCGAAGGAGCTCCTGGCGGCCTTCAAGAAGGCGGGCATCGACTGCCGAACGGGCGTCAAGGTCAAGGGCGCGAAGAAGGCGCGGGACGGAGTGAGCGTGGACACGGACCAGGGCGAGGTGTGGGCCAAGCAGCTGCTCGTGGCCGTCGGCCGGGCCGCGGTGTCCAAGGAGATCGGCCTCGACGTGGTCGGCGTGGAGACGCATCCCAACGGGTTCATCAAGGTCGACGAATGGATGCGCACCTCAGCCGAAGGCATCCACGCAATCGGCGACGTGGTCGGAGGCTACCTGCTCGCGCACGCTGCCTCGCACGAGGGGATCGTGGCCGCCGAGGACATCGCCGGCCAGCGCCTTGCGCCGATGGATCAGGACCTCGTGACCCGCTGCACGTACTCGCACCCGCAGGTCGCGTCTGTCGGCATGACCGAGAAGCAAGCTCGCGAAAAGGGACATGAGGTGAAGGTGGGCAAGTTCCCCTTCTCTGCGATCGGCCGCGCCCAGATCCACGGCGAGACCGCAGGCTTCGTGAAGATGGTGGCCGACGCGAAGACGGGGCAGATGCTCGGCACGCACATCGTCGGACCGGAGGCGACGGAGCTGATCGCCGAGCCGGCGCTGACCCAGCTGTTCCAGGGCGATGCCTGGGAGCTGGGGCGCAACATCCACCCCCACCCGACGTTGAGCGAAGCCGTGATGGAGGCCGCGATGGCCGTGGACGGCCACGCCATCCACTTCTAGGCAAGTCACCGACATGGCGCAGATCACCAAGACCAGAGGCCCGTCTTTCAGCCCCGAGTGGCGATTCCAGGATCCGATCGCGTGGCGCGACACGGACCTCGACGAGAAGGCGCTGCGGCAGTGGTTCCACTACATGGTTCTGGGGCGACAGGTCGACTACCGTTTCCAGGTCCTCAACCGCCAGGGCCGCGCGCCTTTCATCATCTCGTGCGCCGGCCACGAGGCCGCGCAGATCGGCGTCAGCTGGCCCCTCAAGCCGAAGTACGACTGGCTTGCGCCCTACTACCGCGACGTCGTGCTGTGCATGCGAATGGGCATGACCCCGCTCGACCTGATGCTGGCGGTGCTGGCGAAGGCAGCAGACCCGGCCTCGGGCGGCAAGCAGACCCCCGGCCATTTCTCCGACTCGCGGCTGAACATCACGTCGGGCGGTTCCCCCGTCGCGACGCAGATGGTGCGCGGCGCGGGTGTCGCTTACGCGCTGAAGATGGATGGCACCGACAAGGTCCTGATGACGTGCTACGGCGAGGGGGCCGGAGCGGAGGGCGACGCGCACGAGGCCTTCAACTTCGCCGCCATCTACAAGCTGCCCGAGGTCTTCGTCTGCGAGAACAACGGCTTCGCCATCTCGACGCCGTTCCGCAAGGAGTACGCGATCGATTACGTCGCGCAGCGCGCCGCGGGCTACGGGTTTCCCGGCGTCACGGTCGACGGCCGCGACCCGGTTACCTGCTACGTCGTCTCGAAGGACGCGGTCGCGCGGGCGAGAGCGGGTGAGGGTCCAACCCTCATCGAATGCCTCGTCGATCGGCTCGGGGCGCACTCGTCCGAGGACGACCAGCGCCGCTACCGGGCGCAGGAAGAGATCGACATGCTGGCGCAGAACGATTGCCTCGAGCGGTTCAAGAAGCGCCTGATCGAGGAGAGCGTGCTCTCGGCGGCCGAGGTCGCCCAGTACGAAGAGCAGGTCAAGGAAGAGATCACGCAGGCGACCCGCGAGGGGATGGATTCGCCCGACCCCGCGCCCGAGGACGCGCTGACCAACGTCTACGCCATCGAGGTGCCCAAGGCGATCGACCCGGCGCCGGAGCTCGAGACGGAAGACATGAACATGGTCTCGGCCCTGCGGTCCGCGCTGAACGAGGAGATGGAGCGCGACGAGCGGGTGATGGTGCTGGGCGAGGACGTCGGCAAGAAGGGCGGTGTGTTCCTCGTGACCGATGGGCTGCACGCCCGCTACGGCGAGGCGCGCGTGATCGATAGCCCCCTGGCGGAGTCGTCGATCGTCGGTGTTGCGCTCGGCCTGGCGATCGCGGGCAAGCGGCCGGTGGCGGAGATCCAGTTCACCGACTTCGCCCACATGGCCTTCAACTCGATCACGAACGAGGCGGCGAAGTATCGCTACCGAAGCGACGGCGACTGGTCGGTGCCGATCGTCGTGCGCGCGCCGATGGGTGGTCACGCGCATGGCGCGCTGTACCACTCTCAGTCGATCGAGGCGCGTTTCGCGACGCCTGGGCTCAAGATCGTCATCCCCTCCGGCCCGTACGAGGCGAAGGGACTACTTCTCGCGGCGATCCGCGACCAGGATCCCGTGCTGTTCTTCGAGCACAAGCGCCTCTACCGGATGTTCAAGGAGCCCGTGCCGAAAGGCGAGTACCTCATCCCGCTCCAGAAGGCGCGCACCTTCCGCGAGGGGACCGACATCTCCGTCTTCTGCTACGGCCTGATGGTGCATTACGCTCTCGAGGCGGCCAAGAACCTGGAGGCCGACGGTGTGAGCGTCGAGATCATCGACCTGCGCACGGTCTACCCGCTGGACAGCGAGGCGATCATCGCCTCGGCGCGGAAGACCGGCAAGTGCCTCGTCCTCTATGAGGACAACTTCAGCATCTCGGTTGGGTCGGAGGTCGCCGCGCTCATCGCGGATGAGGCATGGCGCTGGCTCGACGCCCCCGTCAAGCGCTTCGGCGGTCTCGACGTGCCATCCATGCCATATGCGGTGCCGATGGAGGAGTACTTCATGCCGACGCCGGACAAGATCACCAAGGTCCTGAAGGACCTGGCGGCGTACTGATGGCCGGCAAGACCACGCGCATCGTGATGCCGCAATTGGGAGAGTCCGTGCACGAGGGCACGATCTCGCGCTGGCTCGTCAAGCCTGGCGACAAGGTCGTGGAGTTCGAACCGATGCTCGAGGTGGACACGGACAAGGTCAACGCCGAGGTGCCCGCCCCGGTGTCCGGGATCCTGCGCGAGATCCTGGCCAAGGAGGGACAGACGGTGCACGTGGGCACCGAGATCGCCGTGGTCGAAACGGGCGACGGAGCCGCACCCTCAGCGCCTTCGGCGCAGGAACCCCAGCAGGAAGCGCCGGCTCCGGCTCCGCCTCGCAAGACTGAACCGCCCAAGGTTGCGGAAGCTCCGGCTCCGAAAACTGAAGCGCCCAAGGTTCAGCAAGAGGCCGCAAAGACGCCGGAGGATCTTCCCTCTCCCCGCAGGGGAGAGGGTCAGGGTGAGGGGCAAGCGGAGAAAGTCGACACCGGCGGCGAGCATCGCTTCTCACCCGGTGTTCAGATGGCCGCCTCCGAGCTGGGGGTCGACGTGTCGAAGGTCACCGGCACTGGTCTCGGCGGCCGAGTCACCAAGAAGGACGTGCAGGACTTCGCAGCGAAGAGCAAGGCCGCCGCTCCATCGGCGCCGGGTTCGGCCGTGCCCACGCAAACGACCGCCGCCGAGGGCGACCAGGTCGTCCAGCTCACCCGCGTGCGCCGCCTGATCGCCGAGAACATGACGCGCTCCAAGCAGACGATCCCTCACGCGTGGCAGACGCAAGAGGTGGATATGTCGGGCGTCGTGGCCAACCGCTCCGGCAACAAAGCCTCCTTCCAGAAGCAGGAAGGCTTCTCCCTCACCTATCTGCCCTACGTGATGGCCGCGACG
>DATNMQ010000017.1:0-4217 GCA_035602465.1 Candidatus Sulfotelmatobacter sp.
ATACGAGAAATACAAGCCCGAGTTTCGTGACGAGGTAGCGAGACTGGTGATCGAAACCACTCGGTCGATCGCAGATGTGTCCCGTGAATACGGGCTCAATGAGACCACGGTCGGCGGTTGGGTGAAGAAATACCGGGCCGCGCACGCCGCCGATGAGCCGCCGCTGGAATTATCCGAACGCGCCCGGCTGCGCGAACTCGAACGCCGCAACCGCGACCTCGAAATGGAGAATGCATTCCTGAAAAAAGCCAGTGCTTATGCGGGTGATCTTCATCGGGTGCGGGTGGCGTCGAGTTTGGTGAGCAGTTCGAGGTAGACCTTCTCTCGTCGGGGTTCGCCGCGTGCGGCGGCGTTGGCGGCTTGGTCGGTGATGGTTTGTCGGTGACTGTCGTTGGTGGAGAAGTGGGTGCAGGTCTCGCAGATCGTTTCGTATCGACAGTCCAGAAGTGCAGGGCGGGTGCAGGTTCCGTTGCCCAGCAGTCTGGTCGATTCCTCACGGAGACGCCGCATGTTGAGCCCTTCGGTAGGGGTGGCCTGGGTTGCGGCGGGTTTCGGGGTGTAGATCGCGTCGAGATGTTCGGTCACGGCGAAGTACTCCTCGGCGACGGTTCGGTCCGCGATGCGTGCGTAGGTCATCGTCATCGATAGTGATGCGTGTCCGAGTAGAGCAGCGATCGCTTCGAGGCTCATGCCCCTGTTGATGGCTTGGGTGGCGAGGGTGTGACGGAGTTGGTGAGGGGTGACGTGCCCGATGCCTGCAGCGTCGGCAGCGGCGTAGACGGCGAGGTCGACACGCCTGCCGGGGATGGGGCGTCCGTGGTCGGTGAACATCAAGGGGCTGCGTGGCTGCGGCGGAGTTTCCGAACACCACTGCAGCAGTAGATCTTCCACTCTCGGGTGCAGTGGGATGTATCGGTCGGTGTGGAGTTTGCCGATCGGTGTTCGCAGCCAACGCGCGCTGCCGATCTGGGTGATGGCGTCGCGAGTCAGGCCGAGGAACTCGCCTTTGCGGAGCCCGGTCAGGGAAAGGACTTCGACCGCGACACGGTCGAATAGCGACGGCAACCGGCGTGCCGCACTCAACAATGCGGCGGCGTCGGCGTCACCGAGGAATCGCGGTAGCGGGCGGTCGCGGATGGGCATGTCACCGGCGAAGATCGGGTTGCGCGGTGGCGCGTCGGGGATGTTCCATTCGATGATCCGGTCGAAGAATCCGCGCAGCTGCCCGAGTCGCATTCCGATGGTCGTCTTGGCCGGTTCGCTGTTGCCTCGGTAACCGGGTTTACTGGTGAGGAAGGTCTTAAAGCCCTCGATGTGTGTGCGTCGCACGTCTGCGGCCCCGCTGATGTCGGGGTGGTATTCGATGAGGTAGACAGCGAAATGGCGCAGGGTGGTGTCGATCAGTGCGACACTGCCGGGCCGCATGCTGACCGCGATTTGGGTCAGATACCGGCGCAGAGTTGCGATCAGGAGTGGGGCGTGGGTGCCAAGTTGCTCCCAGTGGATGCCGCGGCGTGAGGGTGAGATGCGAGTTGGCGGCGCGCTCGAGAGCGTGCCCAAAGCGACCAGCGTTGCCTTGAGTCCGTGCAACGGTGTCGACCACGAGGTGGGTGCTTTGCGACGGACTTCACAGTAAACGCGGGTCAGTTCCGCTGCTGCCGCATCAAAGCTGCTAGCGCTGAGCATATTCGGTACCGAACCAGCGGTGACGGAAATCTTGGTGAGCGTGTTCCATTGACGGTGAACCTGACCAATACTGAACCCGAGTCCGAGGGCGGTGCGCTCGAAGAGGGCCGCGAACTGTGGGTGCACAATGCTGGCGTGGCTGCCCCAGGTGCTGCCAGAGGCGACGACGTAGTCGGCGCTGGCCGGGTAGCCGGTGGCGACGAGGAGCCGTGCCACCACACCGCGAACGGGTAGGGCGGCGCCTAATTGGTTCGCGAGTCCTGCGTTGCTCCACCCGGTGAGGTCCGCGAAATCGTCGGTGAATGCGGCGGCCGTGCAGCGCCGGGTGGTGCGTGTTGCCGCTGAGCTCCCGAGCGCGATGAACTCCTCGATCGCCACACATCCATCGGCAATGCCCGCGCGGTGAATTGATGCCTGCACGAGCCGGACCGGCGTACTCACCTCGCCTCGTTCGTGCCGGTGAGTGCATCGTCGAGGGCGGTGATGGCCTGGTGGTACTGCTCGGCGAGCCAGGTGTTGCTCAGGTGCAGATAGATGCGTGTCGATTCGATGTTGCGGTGTCCAGCCTGGGCTTGGACTGCTTCGAGGGACATTCCTGCCTCGCGTAGTCGGGTGAGGCAGGTGTGGCGGAGCATGTGGCAGGTGAGGTGGTCGATGCCGGCGCGGCCGCGAGCGCCGCGGACGATTTCGTCGACGCCGGCGAACGAGAGCGGCTGACCACGGCGCGGGCCTTTGAGGACGAGGAACACACTCGTTGTTGTTGCATCCGTGGGGCGTTCGTGGTCGAGGTAGTCGGCGAGTGCAGCGAAGAACGCGGGCGCCACCGGGACGATGCGGTGATGGCCGCCTTTGCCTTCGGTGATGGTGACCTTGCGGTCAGCGAGCGCGATATCGGTCAGGTGTAGTCCGAGGACTTCGCTGCGGCGTAGGCCGCCGAGGAGCATCGCGAGCATCATGGCGCGATCTCGGTGAGTCCGCAGTGCGCCCACGAAGGCACCTGCTGCGGCGGAGTCGAGGATGCGAGGCAGGGTCCGCGGCGTGCGGATCAGTGGGATGGTTCTGGCCTCGCGCCGTCGATCGGTGCGCGCACGAACGCTGAGTCCGGTCGGGACTGGGTTGGCCCCGATCAGGTTGCAGGAACTGAGGTAGCCGTAGAGGCCGGACAGGGTTGCCAGGCGCCGGGCTATAGTGCGGGCGGCAAGCCCCTTCTCGCCATCATCGATCCGAATAACGTTGTTGCCCTTGACCGGGAACCGTTGCGAGGTGATGAACTCGAACATATCGGCGGTCGTGACATCGACGGGTTCTTTGCCGACGAAGGCGAAGAACACTTTCAGGTCGTATCCGGCTGCCAGGACGGAATTCGGACGGCACCGTGCGGCCACGAAGCGGAGGTAGTCATCGAGCAACGGATGGCCAAGTCGGACTTCGACCCCCTTCTCTCCGAGACTGCGGCGGGAGAAATGTGGTGTGAACGCAGGCATGTAAGCCTCTCGGTTCGCGTGCCTCGAGTGCAGATCGCCATCGGAAGGATCACGCAGGATTACCAGCATATCCATGCGTACTTCGCGAGGGAGCAGCGGTGAGCGACAAATACGCGTTCATCGCCGCGGAGCGCGCCGGAAACGTCTCCGATCATTCGGATGCTCCCGCGATCGTGAAAATGTGCACCTGGCTGGGTGTGTCGAAATCCGGTTTCTACGACTGGTGGCGCCGCCCGCGCAGTGCAGCGGCACGGCGCCGGGAGCAGCTCACCGACAAGATCCGCGCACTGTTCGACGCGTTCGGCGGCACCTACGGGTATCGCCGCATCCACGCCGAACTCGTCCGCGCCGGCGAGCGCGTCGGCGCCGAGCTGGTCCGCAAGCTGATGCGTGAGCTGGGTCTGGTTCCGGTGCAGCCCAGGCCGTTCCGCACCACCACCGTGCCCGACCCAGATGCACCCGACACCGTCGACCTGGTCCGGCGGGACTTCACCGCCGACCGGCCCGGCATCAAGGTCGTCGGCGACATCACCTATATCAGGACGTGGCAGGGCTGGCTCTATTTAGCGACGCTCATCGATTGTTTCACCCGCGAGGTGATCGGCTGGTCCATGGCCGATCATCTGCGCACCGAATTGGTCACCGACGCGCTGGACATGGCGGTGCGGAATCACCGCCTCGAACCGAATTGTATTCTGCATTCCGACCGCGGTACACAATACGTGTCCCATACCTACCGTGCCACGCTGGTCGATCTGGGGCTGCGCCATTCCGTCGGCCGTACCGGTCAATGCTGGGACAATGCGCTCGCCGAATCGTTTTTCGCCAGTCTGAAGAACGAGCGGGTGCATCACATGGTGTATCCGACACGCAAGAAAGCCAAGGAGGACATTGCCCGCTACATCGAATTGTTCTACAATCAGCGACGAATCCACTCCGCACTCGGCTACCGGACACCACACGAAGCCCGCACCGAGTACCTGAATTCACAGCTCGCAGCATAAATGGACGCAAAACCAGCAGTCCGGAAAACGCGGGGCAGCCCAG
>DATNMQ010000168.1:0-34909 GCA_035602465.1 Candidatus Sulfotelmatobacter sp.
CCTCGGCAACGTATTCGACGACATCGAGCAGCTCGCGCTCCGATGCCGGTTCAGCGACTGCGCTCATGTGTCAGAGCCTGGATGCGCGATCAAGGCCGGGCTGGCAGATGGCAGCCTCGACCGCGGGCGATTCGACAGCTACCGCAAGCTGCAGCGCGAGCTGCGTGCGATCGCCAAGAAGAGCGACGCGCGACTGCGGATCGAGGATCGCAAGAAGTGGAAACAGATAGCGATGGCCGCGCGGTCACGGACGCGGCGTTGAACGCCGCCGGGAATATCCGCGAGTGCCGGCGCGCGCGGGTTTGCGGGCCCGTTCAAACCCGCAAAGGCCGGCACCGGCGGGCAATGGCCTCCGCCATCGACATGACCTTCACGAGCTACTGCGCGATCGTTTCCATGTAGCCGCGGTAGTTGCGTTCCAGCTCGCTCATCGAGTCGCCGCCGAACTTTTCCAGGAACGCGTCCGCCAGGGTGAGGGCGACCACCGCCTCTCCGATCACACCTGCAGCAGGCACCACGCACACGTCGCTTCGCTCGTAGTGCGCCTCCGTCTTCTCCTTGGTCTTCAGGTCGATGGACTGCATCGGCTTCTTCATCGTGGAGATCGGCTTGATGGCGACGCGAAGGTCGATCGGCTCGCCGTTGGTGACGCCTCCGGTCAGGCCTCCCGCGCGGTTGGTCAGGTGGCGGAACCGGCCGCCCTCGTAGTCGATCTGGTCGTGGAACTCCGATCCCCGGCTGGCCACTCCCTGGAATCCGGACCCGAACTCCACCGCCTTGATGGCGTTGATCGATAGAACGGCCTGGGCCAGGCGGCCGTCGAGCTTGCGGTCCCAGTGGACGTAGCTGCCGAGCCCCGGCGGCACGCCGCGCGCGATGACGCGGAACGTCCCGCCCAGCGTGTCGCCGAGCTCGGCGACCTCGTCGATCTCGGCCACCATCCGGCGCGAAGCCTCGGGGTCGGGGCAGCGTACCGGCGACGCCTCGACATCCTCGACCGTGACCGTGTCGGGGTCGTAGCCATCGAAGCCGATGTCGATCGTGCCGATCGACTGGGTGAAGCTCACGATCTCGACCCCGAAGTTGCCCAGCAGCTTGCGCGCGACGCCGCCCGCCGCCACCCGCGTCGCGGTCTCGCGCGCCGAGGACCGCTCGAGCACGTTCCGGATGTCGGTGTGGCCGTACTTCAGGGCTCCGGCCAGGTCGGCGTGGCCGGGTCGCAGGCGCGTCACCACCTTGGGCTCGAACCCCTCCTTGGCCGCGGTCATCTGCGCGGTCCAGTTGACGTGGTCCTTGTTCTCGAGGACGAGCGTGACCGGGCTGCCGATGGTGAAGCCCCCGCGAACGCCGCTGACGATGCGCGCGACGTCGGTCTCGATCTTCTGCCTGCCGCCCCGGCCGTGACCGCCCTGCCGCCGCGCCAGGTCGCGCCGGAGATCGTCCTCGGAGATCTCCAGGCCCGCAGGCAATCCCTCGATCACCACGGTCAGTTGGGGCCCGTGCGACTCGCCTGACGTCAGCCACCTGAGCATGGAGGCGATGATAGAGCGCAGTGCCGAGAGCCCTTGAGGTCGCCCTCATCGACGTGGGCGGCACACTGTGGCCGAATTCGTGGCCGATCCGCAAGACCGACGGCGAGGGCCGCCGCCGGCGGATCGCAGCGGCAATGGCCGGCCACGACCCGAAGGTCATCGACATGTTGGTCGGTGACCTGCTTCAGAGCAGCAAGCCGGGCGACGAAGCTCGGACCGTGACGACCGAAGCTGTGATGGTGGTCGGGGCTGTCGAGCTGATCTCTAACTGCCTCGCGCGACAAGGGCTCCCGGCAGACCACGAGACTGTCTCGCGCATCCGCCGCGCCATGGCAATTCCGGTTCATGACCGATTCAAGCCGCTGCCCGGAGCGCTGGAGCTGCTGCAGACGATTCACGAGCTCAGCCTCCGGACGGTAATCGCCAGCAACACATACTGGCGCGACGCCGACAGCTACTGGGACGACTTCCGGATGCTCGGCATGGCCGAGCACATCGACGGCGTGATCACGTCGGTGGACGCCGGCCACCTGAAGCCTCACCCGGCCGTTTTCGAGATGGCGGCGCGGTGGGCGGGCGTGCCGCCCGACCGCTGCGTCGTGATCGGGAACCGCGAGGAGAACGACATCGAGCCCGCGCTGTCGCTGGGGATGCGGACCATCCTGGTGTATCCCGACGACCCGAAGCCGGCGAGCAGTCGCGCGCACGCCGTCGCGCCTGACCTCTGGGAGTGCGCCAGAGCCCTTCGGGATATGCTCGCCTCAGAGTGAAGCGGGAGGTCTCGCGCGACGTCGAGCGGGTCGTGCTGACTCTCGACGTCAACGGCGAGAAGCGAGACGTGCTCGTGCCGTCGCACAAGACGCTGCTCGAGGTCCTTCGCGAGGACATGCAGCTGACAGGCACGAAGCACGGATGCGAGCTGGGCGAGTGCGGCACGTGCACCGTCCTGGTGGACGGCAAGCCGCACCTGAGCTGCCTCGCCCTGCCGATCCAGCTCGAGGGACGCGCGATTACCACCATCGAGGGCATGGCGCATGGGTCCGAGCTCCACCCGCTGCAGGTCGCATTCGCGGAGCTCGGGGCCGCCCAGTGCGGCTACTGCACGCCGGGCATACTTCTGTCCGCTCGCGCGCTTCTCGAAGAGAATCCTCGACCTTCGCGCGACGAGATCCGCGAGGCTCTGGCCGGCAACCTCTGCCGGTGCACGGGCTACATCAAGATCCTCGAGGCGGTAGAGCTGGCGGCCGGGCGGATCCAATGAGGGTCGTCGGCAAGCCGCTGCCCAAGGTCGACGCCGCAGCCAAGGTCACGGGCCGTGCGATGTACGCCGACGACATGCTGCTGCCGCGCACTCTTCACTGCAAAATCCTGCGCAGCCCGCACCCCCACGCCCGGATCCTTGCCATCGACACCTCGGCCGCGCGGCGCATCGCCGGCGTCCAGGCGGTCATCACCGGGATAGACCTGCCGATCAAGTTCGGCATCCTGCCGGTGACGCAGGACGAGCGCGCCCTCGAGCACGAGAAGGTGCGCTACGTCGGCGACCCCATCGCCGCGGTGGCCGCGACCGAGGAGGAGATCGCGGCCGCGGCGTGCGACGCGATCGAGGTCGAGTACGAGGTGCTCGAGCCGGTGATGTCGATCGAGGCGGCGCTGGCAGAGCCGAACGACGAACGCATCCAGGACTACGGCGGCCCGAACAACGTCCACAAGCTCGTCGCCCTCGAGTTCGGCGACGTCGACGAGGGATTCGCGCGCGCGGACAAGATCCGCGAGGACGTCTTCTTTTTCCAGGGCAACACGCACCTCCCGATGGAGCAGCACAGCGCGATCGCCACCTATGTCGGCGGACGGGTCACGCTCTGGTCTTCGACGCAGGTCGTGCACTACGTGCATCGCGCGCTGTCGAAGGTGTTGGAGCTGCCGATGCACAGGATCCGCGTGATCGGCGCGGCGCACGGCGGCGGGTTCGGCGGGAAGACCGACCCCTTCGCGCACGAGATCATCGTGTGCAAGCTCGCGATGCTCACCGGCCGGCCGGTGAAGTGCACGCTGACCCGCGAAGAGGTCTTCTATGCGCACCGCGGCCGGCACCCGGTGCTGATGTGGGTGCGCACAGGCGCGACTAAGGACGGCCGGATCACGGCGATGCATTTCCGAAGCGCGCTCGACGGCGGCGCCTACGGTTCGTACGGTGTTGCCTCGACCTTTTATACGGGTGCCCTGCAGCCCGTGACCTACGACATCCCGGCCTATCGCTTCGAGGGATGCCGGGTTTTCACCAACAAGCCTCCATGTGGGCCGAAGCGGGGCCACGGCACGCCTCAGCCTCGATTCGCCATCGAGCTGCACCTCGAGAAGCTGGCGGCCGACCTGGGTCTCGACGGGGCCGACCTGAAGAGAAGCAACTTCGTCAAGCCGAACACGCGAACGGTCAACTGGCTCCGCGTCACCTCATGCGGGCTCGAGGAATGCACCGAGCGCGTGATGGAGGCGTCCGGGTATCGTACGCGCGCCCGGCGGCCGGGCCACGGCATGGGATTCGCGATCTCCAGCTATATGTCGGGGGCCGGCACGGCGATCTACTGGAACGACATGCCCCACTCCGAGGTGCAGATCAAGGTCGACCGCGGGGGCGTGACCGTCTACTGCGGCGCGATGGACATCGGCCAGGGTTCCGACTCCGTGCTGGCGACGATCGTCGCCGAAGAGCTCGGCCTGCAGCCGTCCGACATCCGCCTGGTCACCGCCGACACGGACACCACGCCGATCGACCTCGGCTCCTACTCGTCCCGCGTGACGTTCATGGCCGGCAACGCCGCGCTCGAAGCGGCCCGCAAGATGCGCGCCATGCTCGTCGAGGCCGCCGGCGATCGCATCGACCAGATCACTTTCGAAGAAGCGAGCATCCTCGCCGAGGCGAAGTTCGGCACGCTGACGAGCGCGGGCAGCTACACGCCGCCGAAGATCGCCGGACCATACAAGGGCTCAGGCGTCGGACCCAGCCCGGCCTACAGCTACTCGGCGTGCGTCGTCGACCTCGACGCCGACGCGCGGACAGGGCTCGTCCACGTCAACAAGATCTGGATCGCGCACGACGTCGGCCGCGCGATCAATCCGCTCCTCGTCGAGGGACAGGTCGAGGGCAGCGTGTACATGGGGCTCGGTGAGGCTCTGATGGAGGAGCAGGTTTTCCGCAAAGGCCTCCACAAGTGGCCCTCGATGCTCGAGTACAAATCACCGACGTTCCTCGACATGCCCGACGTCCAGACGTTCATCGTCGAAACGAACGACCCCGAAGGTCCTTACGGGGCCAAGGAAGCCGGACAGGGGCCGCTGCTGCCGGTCCCGCCGGCGGTCTGCCTCGCGCTGCACGACGCGCTCGGCGTGTGGATCGACGAGATTCCGGTCACGCCGGAAAAAGTGGTCGAGGCGCTGCGCCGCAAGGACAAAGGCGAGCCGCCGCGCTATGGCCCGCCGCATTTTCCCGACATCCCGTATCCGCCCGTGATCAAGGTCCAGCCGCCGCCGAGGGATTCCTGAATGCTCCGGCTGCCTCGCCTGAAATACCTGCGGCCAAAGACCGCTCGCGAGGCCGCGCGGATGGCCGCGGAGCTCGGTCCGCGCGCGATGTTCGTCGCGGGTGGCACCGACCTCTTTCCGAAGCTCAAGCGCCGCCAGTTCGAGATCGACACCCTGATCGGTCTCGATTTCCTGCCAGGCGAGATCCGCAACGGGTCCGATGAGTGCACGATCGACGCGGGCGTGACCCTGGCGGTGGCGGCGCGCGACAAGCATTTGAACGCCCGCTTCCAGGGTTATGCCGAGGCTGCGGGCCTTGTCTCGTCACCTCCTCTGCGCAATGCCGGCACCATCGGCGGCAACCTCTGCGTCGACACCCGCTGCAACTACTACGACATGACCTATGAATGGCGGAAGGCGGCCGGGTTCTGCTTGAAAAAAGACGGCGACATCTGCCTGGTTGCGCCGAGCAGCCCGCGCTGCTGGGCGGTCTCCTCTTCAGACACGGCTCCAATGGCGATCGCGCTCGACGGGATCGCCCTTCTCGCCGGACCCGACGGCGACCGGGAGGTGCACGTACGCGACCTGTACCGGGACGACGGGATCGACTACCTGGCGAAGCAGCCGGCGGAGGTCCTGACGGGCCTTCGGCTCCGGGCCACCCCGACCACCCGAAGCGCCTACGTCAAGCTGCGCCGCCGGGGCTCGATCGACTTCCCGATCGCCGGGGCCGCGGTCGCCCTCGAGCTGGACGGGGAGACAGTGGTCAGGTGCCGGATCGTCCTGTCCGGGGTGGCGTCCCACCCGCTGGAGGCGACGGCGGCTGAGGATTTCCTGAAGGGAAAGCCGATCTCGGAGGACACGATCCGCGAAGCGGCTGAGTTGGCCGCCAAACCGGCCAAACCCCTGGACAACGCCGACCTGAGCCACTTCTGGCGCAAACGGATGGTCCGGGTGGTCGTCGAGCAGGCTTTGGAACGAACAGCGACCAGCACCGGGGGCTCGGTGGTTAAGCTTTCAGGTCTGTAACCCCGTTGATTCATCATCGATTCATCCAAAAACAGAAAGGCCAGGGAATGGTTGAGTACGCGCTCATCCTCGCCCTGATCGCGCTGATCGTGATCATCGCGTTGATCACGACTGGCCACCAGCTGATCAACCTGTACTCGAACATCACGGCCACCATGTGCAACTACCACGTGGGGTGTTAGCCAGAGCCGGAAGCGGCAAGCGAGGCCAGGCGCTCGTCGAATATGCCCTGATCCTGGCGCTGATCATCCTGATCGTGATCATCGCCCTGCTGCTGACCGGCAAGCAGGTCACCAACCTCTACTCGAACATCACGGCCACGATGTGCCAGTACCGCGTGGGCTGCTGAGGGACCCCCGGAGACCTAGCCCCCGATCACCTCCGCGGCGGCCTTTGCCGCCCGCTGTGCGTTCTGATGGATCAGCGCCATGTCCCCCCGCGCCAGGGCCTCCGCCGGGAACAGGGCGCCGGTCAGACCGACGGCCTTGACGCCGAGCCGCAGGTAGGCGCCGATGTCCTCGATCGGCACGCCACCTGAAACCCAGAACGGGACGCCGCCAAGCGGCCCGTTCAACGCCTCGACGTAGCGGGGGCCGCCGACCGGTTGGATCGGGAAGACCTTCACGAGTGTGGCTCCCGCCAGCCTAGCCTGGTAGATCTCGGTCGGCGTCAACGCGCCCATGACGCACAGGATGTCCTCCTTGCGACACGCCTCGGCGACCTCGGGCAGGACGACGGGAGTGACGACGAACGACGCGCCCGCCTCCTTGGCTTCGTGCACCGCGCCAGGATCCCAGACGGTCCCGACCCCGACCGGGTATCGGCCCATGGTCGTAGCGATGAGGCCGCGGATCAAATCGAAGCACGAGGGCACCGTCTTGGTGACCTCGATGGTGTGGATGCCGCCCTCCATCGCGGTCAGGCAGGCCTGGAAACCAGCGTCGGCGTTGTCGGTGCGCAGCACGCCGCAGAGACGGTTGGGAAAGACCTCGGCAATGGAGCGCAAGCCAGCGAGATTGTCGCATCGGGCAGGCGACGGGGTTGTTCTTGTGGGCTCGCCCCTCCCGCTAGCCCTCACCCTGACCCTCTCTCCTGAAGGGGAGCGGGCATTGGCTACACGGAGAGTTCGTGCTTGGTACTCTGGTACATACGTATGACAGGGGCCACCGCGACCGAGAGCACCCGGGACCAGATCATCCACGCGGCAGCCGAGTCCCTGCTCGAGAACGGCTACTCCGGCACCAGCGTCCGGGCCATCGCCTCGAAGGCCGGCGTGGCCATCGGCAACCTCCAGTACTGGTTCCCCACCAAGTCCGAGCTGCTGGTCGAAGCCTGGCGCTTCCTGACAGCCCGTTCGGTCGAAGAGCTGCGCACAGCCCTCAACCAGCTGACCAACCCGCTCGAGGTGCTCGAGGTCGGCGTGGAGTCACTGTGGGACTCGCTTCGCCGCCTCGGCGACGTCCAGCTGGCCGCCTTCGACCTCCTGGTCCAGGCGCCGCGGACCGAGCGCCTCAGGGCCTACCTGCCCGAGCTGTTCACACGCTACCGCGAGGTCATCCAGGAGCAGCTCGACCGGCTCGAGAAGGACGGCCGGATCCGGCTCACCATCCCGCGCGACGTCCTGGTCCCGCTCGTCCTGAACACGGTGCTCGGCTTCGGCCTGTACTACGTCGTCACGCGGGACGACGAGTCCTGCCTGCGCGCCCTTTCCGCCTTCCGCCAGCTCGCGGGCAACGCGATCGAGGTCGTCGAATAATGCGACAGGCCCGGGCGGAGACCCGCGGCGGATCTTCGGCGCCCATGCGGCCGATCTCCGTTGTTGCGGCCTGCGCTCCTCGCTCACGAATCAGTCGATGCGCTCGCTGCGGTGCTCGGCCGCGCCTAGGATCTCGGCCACCTGGCCACCGAATCTCTCGCCGAGGGCTCCACCCGTGCCTGTAGAGGTCCCCGAGCGCGAGCTGGTGCGGCTGGAGGGCCTCTGGTCGGACGGCCTTTCCGACGCTTACCGGGCCTACCAGGAAGACGTGGGCCGGTTCGATGCCGACGCTCAGCCCAAGCTCGCCCTGGCCGCCGCGCTCATCGAGATCGGGATCCGGCTGCAGGGCCTCGGGGGCCGCGCGGCGCCGCCAACCGTCCTCCTCGTGGGTGACCTTTGCCTCGCGCGCGGCTCACGCCTCCTGGCCGACAACGCCTCGCTCGAGGTGCAGGTCGCTTTCGCCGAGGCGATCCAGGCAATGTCCTCCGCCGCAGCGGCCGAGTCGTCGGTGCCGTCGACGCGTCAGCTCCTTCAGCGGGCGCTCGCACGTTGATCAGGGCGCGCCTGCGTTTCGACACCAAGCACGCCACTGAGTTCGTCGACCTCACTGACCGCCTCCGCCAGGAGATCCGGCGCGCAGGCCTTCGGACCGGCCGCGTCTACCTTCAGTCCCTGCACACGACCCTCGGCCTCGCTGTCAACGAGAACGAGCCGCTTCTGCTGCGCGACTTCCAGGACCTGCTCGAGCGAATCGCTCCGCAGGGCGCCGGGTACCACCACGACGACTTCGCGCGACGCGTCGCCGTCCCGCTGGATGAGCCCGAAAACGGGCACGCGCACTGCCGCCAGCTCCTGCTGACCTCGGCGTCGACGCTGCTGGTCGAGGACGGCGACCTGGTCCTGGGTAGGTGGCAATCGATCTTCGCGGTCGAGCTCGACGGGCCGCGCCACCGAGAGGTGGCCGTCCAGCTGGATGGCGACTTCGTCCGGCCGTCGAAGGAGGCGTCCGAGGCGCTCGTCGAGCTCGAGCTGGGGCGGCAGCTTCTCGTCGATCCTGAGCCGGTCGCCGCGCCGATGCGCCGTCTAGTCGAGGCGGGCGGCAAACGCCTCCGGCCCAAGCTTGTCCAGCTCACCTCGGCCATCGGTCCTCGCAGCGAGCCCCTGCGCGCCGCGGCGCTGGCGGCGGCCGTCGAGCTGCTGCACAACGCGACGCTCATCCACGACGACTACGTCGACGAGAGCACGCATCGTCGCGGAAGACCGACGGTCGCGGCGGCCGAGGGCCCGGAACGTGCGATCGCCGTCGGCGACTACTACTTCGCCAAGGCCACCCGGATGATCGCCGAGATCGGCAACAGGGACGTGACCTCGGCCATCGCCGAGGCGCTCGAGGCGGTCTGCGCGTCGCAGATCGACGACGTGGCGCTGCGCGGCGCCTACCCAGGTGACAGGGACTCGTACCTCCGCGTCGTCCGCGGCAAGACGGCATCCCTCTTTGCGGCCGCATGCGCGTCGGGTGCGCTGCTGTCCGGCGCGACGCCCGAGGTTGTCGCCGCGCTGCGACGATACGGCGAATTGCTGGGCACCGCATTCCAGATGGTCGACGACATGGTCGACTTCAGCCCGAGCTCGGGGAAGCCCGTCGGCCTCGACATACGGCAGCGGGTGCTTTCGCTTCCGTTGATCTACGCGGCGGAGGACCGCGAGGTCGGTCCTGAGGTGCGGGAGCTCCTCGCCGGCACCCTGGGCGATCGCGAGGTTGGGCGGGTCACCGAGCTCGTCACCTCGAGTGATGCGCTCGCGCGCGTGCGGAGCGAGGCGAATGCCCTCGTCGAGGAGGCTGTACGCGAGCTCGAAGCCATCGAGCTGGACGGGCTGCGGCCGGTACTGGTCGGCCTGGCGCGCTCCGCAGTCGACCGAAACGCTTAGTTAGTCACGCCGCGAGTTCGAAGGTCACCGCGACGTTCACGGTGATGGAGGTCACTCCGGCTTGAATCGGGATTCCGCCGCCGCCTGCGCCCTTGCCGCCGCACTGGTCGCAGGAGAAGCCACCCGTCGTCGAGACGACCTCTGACATCCCGACCAGGCCTCCAACGTGATGCCCGGAGAGCTGCGCGTAGTCCGTTGCCTTCTCTTTGGCGTCGCTCATCGCGTTGGCCCGCGCAGCCTTGAGCATCGCGGTCTGGTCGGACACGGAAAGCGTGATCCCGTTGATCTGCAGGTCATTCCCAACGGCGTCCACAGCAACCTCTATGAGCGCGGTGGCGCTGTTGACGTTGTGCACCGTCACGGTGATCTGCGTCGCCGCGTTGTAGCCGATGAGGGTCTGGGGGCAGCAGTTGGTTTGCAGCTGGACCCACACAGCGGTGGTCTGGATGTCCCTGTCCTGGACGCCCTGGCCGCGAACGGCGGCCAGCAAGCGATTAATGTCGGACCCCGCGGCGGTGACCGCGTCACGGACGTTGGGCCGGGTCGCCGTCACGCCCAGGTTCAGCAGCGCCTGGTTGGGGGTCGCGGAGCCGATACCCACGCCCACGACCGTGATCGTGTTGCCTGATGCCGAGGCGGCCAGCGTGAGGACCTGCGCGGGCGGCGCGCCAGTCGCGGGATGGGAAAGATTGATCGCAAGAGTGGTGACGCTGGCGGCGGTCACTGCGATCAGGACTCCGCATACGACCAGCAGCCGGGTTTGCGCCGACATCATTCCCAAGCTGCCGCTACAACCGTGTGACGGAACGGAACGTTACGGTCGAGCGCCCGACAGGATTCCCACCGTCCCCATCGCCAGGCCCCGATATCTGACATCCGCCCAGCCCGCCTGCATCGCGATGTCGCCAAGCTCGCCGGGCGTCCGGTACGAGTCGATCGTGTCGCTCAGGTAGCGATAGGCGCTCCGATCTCCGGACAACGCGCCCCCGATGGCCGGCAGCAGCGTGCGCAGGTAGATGCGATAGGCGCTGCCGGTGAGCCCGTGCGGCGGCCGCACGAACTCCAGCACAACCGCGCGCCGGCCGGGCCGGATCACCCGCTGCATCTCGCGGAGGCCACGCACCGGGTCGGCGAGGTTGCGCAGACCGAAGGCGATCGTCGAGGCGTCAAACGCGGCGTCGTCGAACGGCAGGTTCAACGCATCGCCTTCGATGAACTCGATGCCCGGGTGCTCGCGACGCGCGATGTCGAGCATCTGCGCGCTGAAGTCGAGGCCGACCACGCGGCCCGCCGGCCCGGCGAGTCGCGCCAGCTCCGCGGTCAGCTTGCCGGAGCCACACGCGACGTCCAGCGCCGACCCGCCGCGCGCCATGCCCGTCTCGCGCGCCGCGCGGCGCCGCCAGCCGGCGTCGATTCCCGCTGAGAGGACGGTGTTCACCAGGTCGTAACGGCGCGCGATGCGGTCGAACATCGACCGGACGGCCGCAGGATCGCGTTCGCCCAGACTTACACCTTTTGCCAGATCGACGCGATGCCCTGCCCCACGCCGATGCACATCGTCGCGAGGCCGTACTCCGCATTGCGATGCGCCATCTCGCGCACAAGCGTGCCGACAAGCCTGGCCCCGCTGCTGCCCAGCGGATGGCCAAGCGCGATGGCGCCGCCGTTGACGTTCACCCTCTCCTCGTCGAGGCCCAGCAGCCGGATGCACGCGAGCGACTGCGAGGCAAACGCCTCGTTGAGCTCGACGACGCCCATGTCCGAGGGTTGAAGCCCGGCCTTATCGAGCGCCTTGAGCGACGACGGCACCGGGCCGATGCCCATGTAATCGGGATGCACGCCCGCCGGCGCTGCTGAGACGAGCCGCGCCAGCGGCTTCAGGCCGCGCTCCTTCGCCTTTGAATCGGACATGAGGACGAGGGCGGTCGCGCCATCGTTGAGGGGCGACGCGTTGCCAGCGGTCACCGAACCGTTCTCCGCGAAAGCGGGCTTCAGCTTGGCCAGCGCCTCGAGCGACGTGTCGGCGCGGGGTCCCTCGTCGGCGGTCAGCGTGAGCGCGTCGCCCTTCCGCTGAGGGACCTGCACCGGCACGATCTCCTCGCCGAGCCGGCCCGACTGCTGCGCGGCGACGGCGCGCTGATGGCTGCGCAGCGCGAACGCATCCTGATCCTCGCGCGACACCTCGTATTTCTGCGCCACGCGTTCCGCGGTCTCCCCCATCTGCAGCGTCCCGTACATCGCCGCCATCCGCGGATTGACCAGCCGCCATCCGAGCGCCGTGTCGTATGCGGTCTGCGGTCCGCGCGCAAAGGCGGCGTCGGGCTTCGGCATCACCCACGGCGCCCTGGTCATGCTCTCGACGCCACCCGCGACCATGATGTCGGCCGCTCCTGACTGGATCTCGCGCGCGGCCGCGATCGTCGCCTGCATGCCGGAGCCGCACAGACGGTTCACCGTTTGCCCCGGCACCTCGACCGGGAAGCCGGCCAGCAGGAGGGCCATCCGCGCGACGTTGCGGTTGTCCTCACCCGCCTGGTTCGCGCACCCGAGAATGACGTCATCGACCTCGGACGGTTTGACGTGGGCGAGCTCGCAGACTTCTTTCAGCACGACCGCGGCGAGATCGTCAGGACGCACGTCCTTGAGCTGGCCGCCGTAGCGCCCCATCGGCGTCCGCGCCGTCGCGACGATCACTGCTTCGGGCAAGCTATTTCTTCGCGCGGCGAGCCAAGAAGTTCTGCACGCCTTCGGCGAACTCCGGGCTTGAGGCCTGCGCCTCCTGCAGGTACGACTCGAAGTCCATGGCCTCTTCGAAGGTCGAGTTGAGCGCATGGATCAGCGCGCGCTTGGCGCCGGCCATGGCCTGGCGCGGCTGCGAGGCCAGATGGGTGGCGAGGTCGCGCACCTCTTCCTCCAACCGGTCGGCTGGAACGAGCCGGTTGATCACCCCGAGCCGGTGCGCGTCGGCGGCCTGCAGCGGCTTGCCGCTGAAAAACATCTCGTACGCGACGCCTGTCCCGGCGAGCCGCGGCAGCAGCCAGCTGACGCCGCCGTCAGGAGCGAGGCCGATGTTGACGAACGCCTCGAGGATGTAGGCCTCGGGCGTTGCGATGCGGATGTCGCACGCGAGCGCAAAGCTGGCCCCGATGCCCACCGCGGGACCGTTCATCGCGGCGATCACCGGCTTCGGCATCGTCCGCAGGCGCATCAGGATCGGCATGTACTCAGTGCGCAGTACGTTGCCGACGTCCTCTGGCGAGCGCATGCCCGCGCCCGCAGCCATTTCAGTCACGTCGGCGCCCGATGAGAACGCGCGGCCCGAACCCGTCAGCACGACCACGCGGACCGCGTCATCGCGCTCCGCCTGCTTGACCGCATCGCCGAGCTGGCGGCGCGTCAAAGCGCCGATCGCGTTCATCTTCTCGGGCCGGTTGAATTGGATCCAGCCGATCCCGCCTTCGACATCCAGGCTGACGTGCTGCTCGACTTCAGTCGTCATTTCATCGTCCTCTGAATACGCCCTTTCGTTTCTCGAGGAAGGCGCGCATGCCCTCCTTCTGGTCTTCGGTCGCGAACAGGAAGTAGAAGCTCTTGCGCTCAGACGCGAGGCCGTCAGAAAGCGGCCCCTCGAAAGCCTTCAGCACGGCTTCCTTCGCCATCCTGACCGCGAGCGGAGGTTTCTCGGCGATCTGGCGGGCCATGCGCTTCGCGACCTCGATCGTCATCTCCGCGGGTACGACCTTGTTCACGATCCCGAGCTCGTACGCGCGCAGCGCGGTCACCGGCGCTCCGGTCAGCGTTACCTCCATCGCGGCGTACTTGCCGGCGGTACGAGGCCACCGTTGCGTTCCGCCGGCGCCCGGGATGATGCCGAGGTTGATCTCCGGCTGGCCGAGACGGGCGTTGTCCCCCGCGATGATCAGGTCGCACATCAGCGCCACCTCGCACCCGCCGCCCAGCGCGTAGCCGTTGACCGCGGCGATCAGCGGCTTGCGGAACCCGGCGAGCGGCGCCCAGCGTCCGGTCTGATCGCGAAGAAGCTGATCGACGGCCGTCTGCTCCGCCATGTCGCCGATGTCGGCCCCCGCCGCGAACACCTTCGGCCCGCCCGTCAGGACCACCGCCCGCACGCTGTCGTCGGCATCGAGCTCGGACAGCGCCCCAGTCAGCTCGCCGATCAGGGCGGGGCTCAGGGCGTTCAGGACCTTGGGCCGGTTGAGCGTCACGGTCGCGATCGGAGGCTCGATCTCGACGAGGACGTGCTCGTACCCCATCGCGGCTATCATCGGCTAAATGGTCAATCGCAGATTGGTTGACTCGTACGGGCGGGTGGCCGACGACCTTCGGATCTCGATCACCGACCGGTGCAACTTCCGCTGCATCTACTGCATGCCCGCGGAAGGCCTGCACTGGCTCAAGCGCGACGACATCCTCCGGTTCGAAGAGATCGTGCGGCTTGCCCGCATCTTCGTCGAGCGGTACGGCGTCCGGACGATCCGCATCACGGGCGGCGAGCCGCTCGTCCGCGTGAAGGTCGAAGAGCTCGTCGGGATGATCAACGACATCGACCCCACGCTCGACATCACCATGACGACCAACGGCGTACTCCTGCGCCAGAAGGCTCAGGTGCTGAAAGACGCGGGCCTGAAGCGCATCAACATCTCGCTCGACACGCTCCACATGGACACCTTCAAGGAGATGGCTCGGAGCGACGCGTTCGTGCGCGTGATGGACGGCATCAACGCGGCCCGGGAAGCCGGCCTGTGGCCGATCAAGCTGAACATGGTGGTCATGAAAGGCCACAACGACACCGAGGTGGTCGACTTCGCGCACCTCGCGCACTCGGAGGGATACGAGGTCCGCTTCATCGAGTTCATGCCGCTGGACGGCGACAACATCTGGACCAACGAGCAGGTCGTTCCAAGTCGCAGGATCCAGGAGCAGATCGAGGACCAGTTCCCTCTCGTCCCCGTGCACGACACGAGGCCCGGGCCCGCCACGCGCTACAAGTTCGCCGACAGCGCCCCGGGAGGCGTCGGCTTCATCTCTTCGGTCAGCCAGGCGTTCTGCACGACGTGCAACCGGGTCCGGCTCACCGCGGAGGGCGGTCTGCGCACGTGCCTTTTCTCACTGCACGAGACGCCGCTGCGCGACCTGATCCGCTCTGGCGTGTCGGACGACCACCTTGGACGCGTCATCGAGACGGCGATCTGGCGGAAAGAGGAAGGGCACCTGATCAACCAGCCAGGCTTCATCAAGCCAGGCAAGAGCATGTCGCAGATCGGAGGCTGATCCTAAGCTGACCGCGTGCTGAAACCCGAAGAGGCACAGCGGCCCTTCACCGTCACCGAGCTCGCGAACGAGATCCGCCGCGAGCTGCGCCCCCTGACCGCTCTGCTGCTGAAAGGCGAGGTGACGGGGATGAAGCGCGGCTCGAAGGGCCACTACAGCTTCGCCATCCGGGACGGTCAGAGCCTGATCAACGGCTTCCTGTACGCGGACGATGCGCGCCGGGTCACTACGCTGCCGGAAGACGGCCAGGTCTTCATCTTCCGCGGCCGCGTGGACTTCTGGACTCAGTACGGATCAATTCGGTTCATCGTCGACCAGGTCGAGTTCGACGACGTCGGCAAGCTGCGCGCCCAGCTCGAGGAGCTGAAGCGAAAGCTCGAATCAGAAGGCGCATTCGCGCCCGAGCGCAAGCGTCGCCTTCCGTTCTTGCCAAAGACCGTCGCCTTGCTGACGTCGCCGACCGGTGCGGTGATCCACGACCTGCAGGAGACCATCTGGGAGCGCTACCCGAACATGGGCATCGCCGTCTACCCGGTGCAGGTCCAGGGGGCGGGCGCGCCGATGAGCGTCGCCCGCGCGCTTCGCCGCTGCAACCAGGAGGGTCTCGCCGACGTGATCGTCCTCGCTCGAGGCGGCGGGAGCTTCGAGGAGATGTACGCCTTCAACACGGAGCTCGTGGCGCGCGCCATCCTCGAATCCCGGCTGCCGGTCGTAACGGCGCTCGGTCACACCTCGGATCGCACTGTGGCCGACATGGTGGGCGACGCGGAGTGCCGGACCCCGACCGAGGCCGGCGCCAGGGTCGTGCCGAAGAAGGCCGATCTGCTCGCCCACCTGCATGACCGCGGGCGCAGGCTCGACCGCGAGATCGGGCGTCGCCTCACCCGCGAGGTGGAGCGCCTGGCGGCCAAGAGGCAGCGAGTCCTCCTGCTCCTGCCGGCGCTTGTCCGCCAGCGCGCGGAACGCCTGGCCCGGGCCGCCGCCGACTTGGGGCGCCTGAGCCCGGTGGCGCAGGTCGCCCGCCGCGAGGAGGCCCTGCGCGACCGGCGGCGCCGCCTGGACAGCGCCGCGCTCGCCAGGCTCACCCGCAGCACGACCGCGCTCGCCTCGCGCCGCGCGTCCGCCCGCGTGGAACGGGCGCTGGCCGACCGGTTCGCCGCTGCGTCGCGCGGCCTGCAGCACCGGCGCGAGCGCCTGCTCGCGCTCAGTCCGGACGGGGTCCTGTCCCGGGGCTACAGCATCACGCAGGACGCGGAGTCGGGCGCGGTGGTCCGCGCCGCCGCGGCGACGGCGGTGAATCGCCGCCTCCGCATTCGACTGGGCTCGGGAAGGCTCGGGGCGCGGATCGAGGAGGTGGAGACATGAGCCTGGACCTCACGTACGAGCAGGCGCTCGAGAAGCTGGACGAGAAGCTGAAGCTTCTGGAGGACGGCGACCTGTCGCTGGAGGATGCGCTGAAGGCGGTCGATGAGGCGCGCGTCTACCTCAAGATCTGCACCGAGCGCCTGGATGCCGCCAGAAAGAAGATCGAGGTCCGCGGAGAGACCGAACCCGAGCAATAACGCGCGTGCCGGCTCCCGCGGGTTTCCAGGTCTCGACGAAAGCGTGAGTGCCGGCTCCCGCGGGTCATAGCACGCAACGCCCGAGGCGTCAGTCGAGCGAGGCCGCCGCCGCCTCCTGAGCCGAGGGCGCCTTCGACTCGAGCTTCTGATCCATCTCGCGAAGCCGCTGGCTCAAGTTCTTGATGAACTCCAGCAGCACCTCCGGGTGTTCGTGGACGATCGCGTGGAGACGGTCGCGGCGCAGGACGCGCACGGTCGTGTCGGTGGTGGCTTGCGCGCCGGCCGAGCGAGGCTGCTCGTCGAAGACCGACATCTCGCCCACCACCCCGCCGCCCGGGTGCCTCGCCAGGGTCACCTCGCGGCCGCCGCCGTCGAGGTGCACGCGAATCTCGCCGTCGACCACGACGTAGAGCTCGGACCCCGGGTCGCCCTTGTGGAAGATCGACTCGCCTTTCACGTAATGGCGCGTGACCATCAGACGGTCGATGCTCGCAAGCTGCTCGAGCGTCAGCGTGCTGAAGAGCGGGACCTTCTTCAGCGCAATGAGCTCCTTCATCTCTTCACTGAACCCGTTCAGCGCCGCTTCGGCTGTTTCGCGCACCCATTTGTCGGAGTGGCTCGCGAGGGCTTCCAGCTCGGCCTGGGATAGCGGCCTCGCCCGAACCGGGTCGAACGACTCCGGCTCGAGCAATCGCGACAGCGGCCCGGCGAGCCAACGCGGGCCGAAGTTTAACAACGTTTCCAGCGCCTCCCCCCTTGCTTGCGCGCTGTCGGAGGCGAGGCCGCTCTCGACGGTCGCGAAGCCTCGCTTGCCGTGCAGCGCCCGCATCGCGGCAAGCCCCGACGCGGCGGCGCTGCGCGCGTAGTCGTCGAGACCGATGCGCAGCAGCGCGTAGCCGGCGGCCACATCGCCATCGACGCGCCTCTGGGCAGCCGCCACCCGGGCCGAAAGCTGGGCCAGCTGCACGCCGTTGGACAGCTGCGCCTCGAGATAGCCCCGCGCGCGGTTGTAGAGCTCGGGGCGGCCGCTGCGGACGAGCGCCTCCACGGCCGCGGCAGCGCTTTCGTCTCGGGTCAGGAGCAGCGGCAGGGCGAGGGCCATCGCCTCCGGCGCCTGGGTCGCCATCGCCTCGGCCGCCAGGCGCCGAACGTCACGATCGCCGGACGCCAGCGCGTCGGCGAGCGCTTCGGCATAGCGCTGTTGCCAGTCCCCAGGCGCCGTCCAGCGGACGGCCTGAGCCAGAGCCGCGCGGCGGACCCCGACGTCGTCGTCCCCGATGGAGGCGATCAGCGCCGCGGCGACGCCTGGCACATCGCCCTTGAGCCTCGCGAAGCTCCGGATGGCTTCGAGCCGCACGAGGGGCTCCGGATCCCGCATCGCGTCGATCACCACCTGGTGATCGGCGACGAACGCGGCGGCCCAGGTGGCCGCCGCCCGCTCGTCGGGCAGGCTCGAGTCATGCAGCGCGCGCAGGATCTCGTTTGCGCCCTCCCACCGGTCCGCTCGCATCACGCCCGCGATGGCCGCCGCGGCGCGAACCCAGCCATCCTCGTCGCCGGCGGCTGACGCGAGCTGAGCGGGCGTGACGCTTTCCGGCGGCGCCATCTGAAGCGCAAGCCGGCGCACGACCGGGTCGGCGGACCCGAGCAGCTCAGGAATCATCGTCGCGAAGGCCTCCGGAGACGCCTTCGCCAGCGCCGCCGCCGCGAACTCCCGCGTCCGTTCGTCGCCTGTGCGGACGTACCCCTGGAGCTCGACGACCTGCTCGGATGTGGGACGCCCAACCGCGAGGTGGAAGTCCGCGAGGCTCAGGGCATGAGTCCGCAGCCTGGCGTAGATCGCGCCGACGTAGAGGCTCCGCACCCGCCACGCCGCGATGAGGAACAGGACGCTTACGCAGATCCCGATCAGTGCCAGCACCTCGACGCTTGCGGCCGTAGCGCGCTGGACGATCAGGAGGCCGACGCCGCTGAGCACGGCCGCGCCGGGCAGGACGAGGTTGGCGAGCAGGAAGTTGAGCCGGGGAATCACCTGCGCGGGCAGCGCGCCGCCGAGCACGTTCTGCGTCGGGTCGTCGAGCCCGGTCTGCAGGCCGTTGCGAGCGACGAAGAGGACCAGCGAGGTCGCGAGGATCGGGCTGACCGCGACCGCGCCAAAGCCGACGAGCATGACTACAGGAAGGATGAGGATCGCGTTCTTCACGCCGAGGCGGTTCAGGACCAGGGGCGTGATGAAGAGGCTCACGACCAGCTGCACGACGTAGCTGGCGAGCCACGCGTTGCCGATCAGAATGGTCAGCTCCTGGAGGTTGTTGTGGGTCGCCGCGACCCAGATGGTCGCGACAAGGTAGTCGCCGATGCGGCTCGCGACCTGCAGGACGAGCGCGAGCAGGATGAGGGCGAGGACGAGCTTGCTGCCGGTCACGTAGGAGACCGCAGCCTTGAGCACAGCCACCATGCCGCGGGTGTGCCGCTCGACCTCGTGCTCCGCCAGCAGCTGGTCTGCTTCGTCGACGAACGCCGGCCGAAATAGCGTCCGCTCCAGTCCGACCGAGAGCAGCGCAGCTGTGGCGGACCCGAAGGACCAGACCAGGATCAGCGGTTCGGTCGCGTAGATCGCCACGACGGTTGTGGTCGGAGCAGCCAGGATGTAGCCGACGCTCGATCCGGCCGCTATGACTGGGAAAATTCGCTTGCCCTCCAGCACGTTGAAGTGCTGCGAGACGAAGCTCCAGAAGCTCAGCATCACGAGCTCGAAGGCGACCGAGTAGAGCACGTATACGGCGAACGCGACGGTCGCGTCCTCGCGTATGGAGAATGCGACGTACACGCCGATCGCCGCGACGGCATTGGCCAGCAAAGTGATGCGGAAGGTCCGCGCCACGCCGAACCGCCGGGTCAGTGCTCCCTGCAGCGCGACCATCGGCCACACGGCCAGCGCGAGGACGATGAAGAACAGCGGGTAGGCGTGCGGCCCGGCCTTGTTCAGAAAGATCGATTGGGCGGCGTTGAATGCCGTGTACATGGCCCACCCGAGGACGATCGCGAACCCGGCGACCTGCAGAGTGCGGGCAAGCTCCGTCCGCCGGACGTGCAGGAGCTTCGCGAGGAGAGGCGAGACCGCTTCCGACTGGTAGGAGCTAGGTTTGCTGGACGCTTGCGATCTTCTCCAGCGCCGCGATTCTCTCCTGGATGGGCGGGTGGGTGTCGAACAGACGGCTGAAGAAGCTGCCGTGATGCTCTTCCGGGTTGTCGATCATCATGGCCGCGACCGCGTGGTTGAAGCGCTCGGGCGGCTTGTCGTTTTGCGCGATCTTCTTCAGCGCAGAGATCAGGCCGGTCGGGTTGCGTGTGAGCTCCACCCCACTCACGTCGGCGAGCGACTCTCTCTGGCGAGACAGCGCCAGCTGCATGATCGGTCCGACGACGAACGCGATGAGCGTGAAGATGACGCCGATCGCGAGCACGATCAGCGCCCCCTGTCCGCGAAGGCGCGCGCGGCCGATGGTGTTCCAGAACGCGCTCGCGATAAGAACGGCCATGCCGATCATCGTGGTAACGATCAGGAGCAGGCGCACGTCGAAGTTCTTGACGTGGCTCATCTCGTGGGCCAACACCCCCTCGAGCTCCTCCCTGTTCATCATCTGGAGCAGACCCATCGTGACCGTGACCGCGGCATGGTTGGGGTCGCGGCCCGTCGCGAACGCGTTCGGGCTGGGGTCGTTGATCACGTAGACCTTCGGCATCGGCAGCCCGTCTCCGATGGCCAGCGCCTGGACGACGTTGTAGAGCACCTGGAACTGTCGCGGGTCGGCTTGCTGCGCGCCCATCGCCGACAGCACGGTCTGAGAGCCGAGGAAGTACGCGTACAGCGCGGCCCCGACACCGAGCAGGCCGAGGACGATGGCCCCGGCCACGATGCCGCTCTGGCCGTAGGCAAGGCCGCCGATGATCGCTCCCGCGAGCAACCAGACCGCCAGGAAGGCGCCGGTCACGATGATGCTGTTGCGCTTGTTGCGCGCGATCTGGTGATACATCGCTAGGTGGGCTCCTGCCTCCCTCTACCGACGACATGGCGCACGCGATCGGCGACGTAACGGCCCCAGATCTGCGCCCACACGAGGCCGTTGCCGAAGGCCGACACGTCCTCCGAGTGGTGCTTGAAGTGGTAAGCCCACATCGCGCGATGGCGCTCGTATGACATCTGCCGCTGGTTGTCCGGCGGAGCGGTCCGGAGGTGATGCGTGGCGCCCGCCGCCGGCAGGTAGAAGATCTTCCAACCGCCGAGCTTGAGGCGGTAGCACAGGTCGAGGTCCTCGCCGAACATGAAGTAGCGGGGGTCGAAGAAGCCAACTCGGTCGAGCGCCGATGTGCGAAGCATCAGACACGCGGCCGTCCCCGCGTCCATCTCGTGCACGTCGGTGTCGGCGACGTGACCCATGTTGTGGCGGCCGAACCGCGGACTCTTGGGAAAGAGCTTGCTCAGCCCGACCGTCTGAAAAAAGAGCGTGCTCGGGATCGGAAACGCGCGGCGGGCGTCGGGGTCGAGCTTGCCGTTGGCGAGCAGCAGACGCGGACCGACCGCGCCGGCGTCGGGGCGCGTCAGCAGGAAGTCCGCGAGCCGCCCCACGCATTGCGGGTCGACGACGACGTCGGTGCTCAGCAGCAGGATGAAGCGCCCCTGGCAGCGTTCCAGGCCGACGTTCGCGGCGCGGCCGTAGCCAAGGTTCTTCGACTGCACCAGGACGGTAGCCTGCGGGAACTCATCGGTCACTGCCGCGGCCGAGCCGTCGGAGGAGTCGTTGTCGACGACGACCGCTTCAACCGGCACGTCCGCGCTCGCAAAGAAAGCCTTCAGGCACTGAAGGAGCTCCTCCTTCGAGTTGCGGCTGACGATCAGTGCCGAGACGATCGGCTTGGAACCTTCTGGCATCGGGAAGGAATTATCCCCGGACGCGCCCGCCTACAATCCCCCGAGTGCAGACCGGCGCGACACTGGCTCCAGGTCGGCGCCTCGGCCTGCTTCTGCGCAACCGGCTGATCCGCCAGAACCTGGTCCTCTTCACCGGCGGCCTGGTCGCCGGCATCGGCGGCTTCGTTTACCACGCCATCGCCGGCCACGTGCTGGGGCCGGCCATCTACGGCCAGGTCGCGTTCCTGATCGCGGTTTACGCGGTCGGGACTGGTCCGGCCCTGATCCTGATCGTGGTCCTTGCCCGCTACACGGCGATGCTGTCCGCGCGGGGGGACCCGGGCGTGCGCTCGCTCCTGACCAGGACGGCCCGGCTGGTCGCCATCCCGTGCCTCCTGCTCCTCCTCCTGACGACGCTTTTCGCGCGCCCGATCGCGGCCTTCGAGCACCTTGGCTCGACCATCCCGATCCTGATCCTCGGTTTTTCGATCGCCCTGATCTGGCAGGTCGCGATTCCGAGAGGAATCCTCCAGGGCCTCCAGCGATTCACCTCGCTGTCGCTGAACCTTTCACTCGAGCTGATCGTGCGCACGACGGTCGTCTTTCTCCTCCTGCGCGCCGGCTACGCCGTCTCGGGGGCGATGGCCGCCGTTTTCGTCGGGCTCGTGTTCGTCTTCTGCCTCGGTCTCTACACCCTGCGCGATCATTTCCGCCGCGTCGGCACGCGCGTGCCCCTTCGAGTCATGGCAGGCTTCTCGCTCACCGCGGCGGCCGGGATCATCGGCGTGCAGATCCTCTACAACCAGGACGTCATCCTGGCCGAGCACTACCTGAGCAGCCACGACGGCGGCATCTACGGCGGGCTGAACAAGATCGGCACGATCGTGTATTTCCTGACGCTCAGCGTCAGCCAGGTCCTGTTTCCCCGCGTCGTCGAGGCGGTCGCCAAGGAGGAGCACCCGGGCCGGATCCTCCTCGCGTCAGCCGGAATCCTGACCGCCCTCGGCCTTGGCGCCCTGTTCGTTTTCGCTGTCGCGCCGGGCGTCGTCGTCGGCGTCCTGTTCGGAGACGGCTTTCGCGATGCCACGCCGTTCGTGGTCCCGATCGGCGTCGTCGGCCTCGCGCTGTCGCTCGACAACCTGCTGGTCCAGTTCTTCATGGCGGTGCACGACCGCGTTTTCGTGCCGATCCTGGCCCTCGGCGTGGCTGCCGAGGGGCTGCTGATCTTCCTCTTCCACGCGCGGGTCGGCGAGATCGTGGCCGACGTGCTGGTGGCGCTGGTCGGGCTGCTGGTGCTGCTGAGCTTGCGGTGCTACGTCCTGCTGCCCAGGCTGCGGGCCGACAGCGTGGGAGAACCGAGCCGGCGCTGACCTAACCGAAAATATTTAAGTCCCGCCACCCCGAAGGGCGACAGGACTTAAAAGTGCTCGGCGACGACCTACTCTCCCGTCGGGTTACCCCGACAGTACCATCGGCGCTGGAGGGCTTAACTTCCGTGTTCGGAATGGGAACGGGTGTCTCCCCTCCGCCATAGCCACCGAACAGGGGGATTATACCGAGCCGGGAAAGAGGTCTCCCCTAGCGGGTGCGGCGGCGCCTGGCGCGCAGGCTCTTGATCTTGCGAGCCTCGGCCGGGGGAACGTAGTGCGAGCGCCGTCGCATCTCGCGCACGAGTCCCTGTTCCTGCACCTTGCGGCGGAACTCGCGCAGCGCCTGCTCGAACTCCTCGGGGTCCTTGACGACTATTCGCACAACCCGAAAAGGATACAGGCCGGAGAGCGCCGGCCGCTCCTTAACTTCTACTCGAGGACATCGGGCCGCACAGTCCGCGCGACCGCGATGACGGCCAGCACAAGCGCGTAGACGGCGATCACGGCGACGGCATGCGTGGCATCCACCGGCGCGAGGGGCGACGAGAAGGCAGGGCGCGCGTGGTGCCCGGGCTCGATCAGCTGCAGCAGAACGTTCAGGTTCGGCGAGAGCTGGTACTGGCTGATCGCCGTCCAGGGCTGATCGTGGCCGGTGGCGCGTATGCCGAGGATCTCGAGAATGTTGAGGAAGTTGTCCACCGGGTAGAAGGCGAGGGCCGCGGCGATTCCGAACGCGAGCGAGCGGCCCACCGAGGTGGCCGCGGCCACGATGAGGAGGGCGATCCCCATGCTGATGCCCTGGACGATGGCCCATCGCCCGACGTCGCCCCAGAACTCGCTCGTGATCTTGTGCGCGGCGTCCAGGCTGCCGGTGAAGGACAGGATCATCAGGGCGAGGATCGCTCCGACCAGGACCACGAACCCGGCCATGAGGGCGACCCCGACCACGGCGAGGGTGAGCAGCTTGGCCAGCAGCAGCCGCAGGCGGCCGGTTCCGCGCGCGTAGATGATGCGAATCGTCCCGTACGAGTACTCCATGCCCAACAGCCGCGAGCCGAAGATCAGGACGAAGATCCCGGCACCGATCTGGAAGACAGTGCCAAACGTCTCGAGCTGGTCGTAGGCCCACTGCGTCGGGTCGGCCACCAGCAGGTTCTTGATGTTCACGCCGCCCGAGACGGCGAGGACGATGACGGCAAGCAGCACGATCGCTCCAGCCAGCGACAGCCAGAAGCTCAGCTGGCGCGAGAGCTTGAGGACCTCGCCGCGCAAGGTGCCCGGGAAGCTGGGACGCAGAACGGCCACGCTCAATTCGAGGTGTCACCTCCGGTCAGGCTCAGGAAAATGTCCTCGAGGTCACGCTGCCGAGGGCTGACCGAGTCCGGGCTGTAACCGTTCTGGACCAGGTAACGGATGAGGTCGCGGCCCCGCCCATCGGGCGCGGACGTGATGACCACGCCGTCCTCGGCTCGCGCATCGCCGGCCCATGGCAGAAGGCGGAGGGCGGCGGCCAGCTCGGGAGGGTTGTCGACCTTCACCTCGAACACTCCGGGCGCCGAGAGCAGCTCCGCGACCGGCGCGACGCGGACGAGCCTTCCGTGATTGATGATCGCGACCCGCGTGCAGATCTGCTGCACCTCGCTCAGCACGTGGCTCGAAATGAAGACGGTCTTGCCCGACGCGGCCAGTTGGCGGAGCAGGTCGCGCATCTCGACGATCCCCGCGGGGTCGAGGCCGTTGGCGGGCTCATCGAGGATCAAGAGATCGGGATCGTTGAGCAGCGCGATGGCCAGCCCGAGGCGCTGCTTCATGCCCATCGAATAGGTCTTCACCCGGTCCCGGTCGCGGCCTTTCAGCGAAACGATCTCGAGCACCTCGTCGATCCGCTTCTCCCGCACGCCGCCGAGCAGGTCGCCGACTGCGCGCAAGTTGTCGCGGCCCGAGAGGTAGCCGTAAAGCGCGGGCGACTCGACCAGCGCGCCGACCCGAGGCAGGACGTCCGACCGATGCGCGCGGACCTCGCGCCCGAGGATCTCGACCGAGCCGGCCGTCGGCGCGATCAGGCCAAGCGCCATACGGATGGTGGTCGTCTTGCCCGCTCCGTTGGGACCGAGGAATCCAAAGAGCTCCGCGCGTTCGATCTCGAGGTCGAGCCTGTCGACCGCGAGGCGCTTGCCGTATGACTTGGAAAGAGCGACGGTGCGTAGTACCGGCGGCGCGACGCTCACACTCATTCGAGCACCGCGCGCGCCGGTTTTATGACGCGAGCCCTGCGCTTCTTTCTAGGGGTTGACTCCTGCCAGCGTCACCGTCGCGGTATGCGATCCACTCGTTGTGACCCACGTCACCGACACCTTGTCGCCGGGCTGGTGCGACTTGATGGCTGGGCCGAGCGTGTCGGCTGACGTCACTGCTGTGCCACCGACCGAGGTGATCACGGCGTAGCGGGGGATGCCGGCGTCCGCCGCCGGCGAGCCCGGCACCACGCCGGTCACCACCGCGCCTGAGCTGACGTTGACGCCCAGCTGAGCCGCGCCGGCCGCGTCGAGCGTCTGGACCTGGACCCCCATGTAGCCCTGCTGGGTGTAGGTGAGGTCCGAGCCCTGGTCGTGCGCGCGAATCCTGTTGACGATGTCGAGGGCGGTGTTGACTGGAATCGCGTATCCGACGTTGGACGCTGAGGAGCGGAAGCCCTGCGCCTGGCCCGCGGTGATCATGCCCACGACCTGGCCGCCGGTGTTCACCAAAGGCCCACCCGAGTCACCCTCGTAGATCACGGCGTCGCTCTGGATCATTCCATTCAGGGTCTCCGATAGGCCGCCGCCTTCACTTGCGGTGATGGTCTGGTTGAGGTCGGTGATCTGGCCCTGGGTTGCGTGCGGTGTGCCGCCCTGGCCCAGTGCGTTGCCGATCGCGACCACGGTGTCCCCCACCTTTAGCGATGAGGAGTTCGCAAGCGTCACCGTCGGCAGGCCCGAGACGTTCTGGTCGATCTGGATCAGCGCCACGTCCTGCGAGATGTCGACCCCGACGACGTGCGCGGTGTACGTCTGGGACCTGCCCTGCACAGCGACAGTGATGCTCGTCGACCCGGTCACGACGTGGTTGTTGGTCAGGATCTCGCCGCTCGAGCTGATGATCATGCCAGTGCCGGCGGCCGCGCTCGTGCCGATGGTGGTGTTGATGTCGACGATAGCGGGGTCGACCCTCGCGGCGATCGCGTCGGCGTTGGTGTTGCCTATTACGGAGCCTGTGCTCGGCGTGGCCGCCACGATCGGCGATTGAGGCGTATTCGATTGCGCGGTCTGGGGGTTGACGGCCCTGGCGAGGCTCCAACCGATGCCCGCACCCGCGGCGGCGGCGACGACCGCGATGAGGACGATGTACGCCGCGATCCGGTTCCACATGGGAACCGGCGGCGGCGGCGGCGGTGGCATCCACCCAGGTGGGTAGCCCATCGGAGCGCCCGTGGCGGAGCTCATGGTCGGCTCGGACGGCGCGGGCATCAAAGACTGGTCCGGCGGAGCCGGCTGTCCCGGCTCGACTGGCTGCTGGTCTGACATCACACCCTACCTCCGGTAAATCTCTGGAACTTCACGTTTGTGCTCCAGATTGACCGGGGAACCTGGGAGCGTTCTCGACGGATCCTTAGCGTTTGCTGGGAACCCTGGGGCCCTACCTCCCTACGTTAGACGTCGCCCGATCGATGGACAATGTCACCGGCAACCAGACTTGGGCTCGCGTGGAGGTGGACATGGCGTTCAGAGAGGCCTCGCAGTTGACCGCGGCATCACCCGCCAGGGTCTGGCAGGTCTGGTCTGACGTCAACCACTGGCCCGATTGGAACCCGGACATGAAGGCGTCGCATCTCGACGGGCCGCTCAAGCTCGGCGCGACCGGGACGATCGACACCCGGTCGGGCGGCAAGCACGACGTCGTGGTGACGTACTTCGAGGACGGCCGGTCGTTCGAGCTCGAGAGCACCGCGCTGCCCGGGACGAAGATGGCGATTCGCGCGACGATCGCGCCCAGCGGCGTGGGAAGCAGGATCATCCAGGGGTTCGAACCACGCGGCCTGCTGGCGCCGCTGGTCGGCCCGATGATGAGCGGTCCCATCCTCAAGACGTTCAACTCGGTGCTGGCCGGGCTAAAGCAGAAGGTGGAGGCCGGGTCCTAGCGGTTTACGATCGAGACATGAGCACTGATCCCCCAAGCCAACCACCTTCCCCTCCGGCCCCGTCGCCCGCTCCAGCCCCACCACCCGAGCCCGGGCCCGGAGCATCCCGAGACGAATGGCGCGAGTGGCGGCGCCGGCAGCGCGACTACACGCGCGCGAACTGGATGCATGGCTTCTACGGACCTTGGGGCTGCGGCTGGGCTGGTGGATGGACCTGGTTCTGGGGAGCGGCGCTGGTGGTCATCGGTGGTTACTACCTGCTCTCCAACCTCGGACTTCTCGGCTGGCTTCGAGGCGACGTGCTGTGGCCGATCCTGCTGATTCTGCTTGGCGTGGCGATCCTCGTGAACCGCTACCGAGGTGGATGGCGCTGACCGCCTAGCGGGTCACCGATGAGTTCCGCCGCGGGCGAGCGTCTAACAGAGCGAATCACAAGGCCCGGCAGGAGGTTGAGATGAGGCTGGTCGCAACAGAGTACCTATCGCTCGACGGAGTCTTCGAAGAGCCAGGCCATTGGTCCGGCCCATGGTTCAAGGAAGAGGCCGGGCAGTTCAAGTGGGCGGAGCTGGAGGCGAGTGACGCGCTGGTGGTCGGGCGGAACACCTATCTGGGCTTCGCGGCCGCGTGGCCGAACGTGAAGGGCACGGGCGAGTTCGGCGAAAAGATGAACAGCATGCCCAAGTACGTCGTCTCCTCGACGCTCGACAAGGTCGAATGGGCCGGGTCGAAGCTGATCAAGGGGAACGTGTCGGAGGAGATCAAGCGGTTGAAGAAGCAGCCAGGCGGCGACCTCCTGCTGTCCGGCAGCGGTCAGCTCTTCAACGCGATGATGCGGGAGAACCTGATCGACCTTTACCGGTTCATGCTCCACCCGGTCGTCCTTGGCAAGGGCATGCGTCTGTTCGAGGACGGAGGCAAGCAGCAGAACCTCAAGCTGACGGAGATGAAGCGTTTCGCGACGGGCATCATCGTCCTGGAGTACGAGCCGGACAACAGCTGAGCTCGCCGACCTAACGCCGCCTAGGCCCCGGGCGATTCCGTCCTGAGGATGTGGACGTCCACTCCTGACAGCCGGCGGATCACCTCGCTGGTGGTGTCGCCGGGTATCCAGCGACTCCTCCGGCGATGTCCAAGGATCACCTCGGTGGCGAGCGTCTCGTGGACGTAGTCGACAAGGGCGCGAGCCGCGGAGCGGCCGTGCAGGTGCACGAAATCGCCGCCGAGCTGGTGGGTCAGCGCGGCGTAGGCGCCCATCCACTCCTTCTCTTCGTCGCTCTGACGCCGCGTCCTCACCGACACGACTGAGAACTTCGCATCCTGGATCTGGGCGTAGGACGCGGTCCGGCGAATGCGGTTCTCCAGCCCGCGCTGGACTGGTATGCCCAGCACGATCCGTCCCACCACCTCCCACGGAACGGTCACCCCGCTCTCCCGCATGTACCCGACCAGCTGCCTGTCGGCATGCTCGGCGATCAGCCTGAACGCCGATTCTCGCATTGCGTCCAGCACGTTCAAGCGAAGCTCTCGTTGGAGGGCAACCGCAAGCTCCGCCGGGCTCAGGACGCGCTGCTCGCGAAGCCGCTGGAGCAGGTCGGCGGGAGTGATGTCGATGAGCTCGAGCTCGTCGATCGCCTCGAGCGCGGTGTCGTCGATCAGGGCGCCCAGCGGTGCGCCTCCCCGCATTGTCGCGTACGCCGTCGCCATGCTCTTGACCGAAAGCAGGTGCACCGTCGCCAGGACGGTCGTGCCCGCGGCCAGCAATCGGGCGACGGACTCGATGCGCGGCCGCCCCGCCATGTCGACGTCCGCAAGATCGTCGATGCACACGACTTCCGGGTTGCGGGCCAGCACGGCTTCGACGTCGAGGGAGCGATGGTCCGGATGCGAGAGGCCGGCGCCGACCACCTCGAGATCCCTGAGCGCTTGCCCCGGCTCTCCGTGGACGCGATAGGCCGCCGCCACCACATCGGTGCCGCGACTGCGCCGGCGTCTTGCTTCGTCGAGCATCGCCGTCGTCGCTCCGACCCCACGCGCGTAGCCGAGGTACACGCGGAACAAGACGCGGCGGCGTGTCTCGGCCGAGATCTGTCGCAGGATCCGCATTGGGTCGGGGCGCGCCCCCTCACTGCTCACTGGACCAACTTCGCGATCACGTGCACATCCGAGCCGGGCAGCCCGTCGATGATCCGGTCGACCACGCTTGGTCGCAGGCGGCTGAACTGTGTGCTCCTGACCATCTCGCCCACGACGACGTGCTCGATCGACGAGTCTCGGGCCGCCTGGACGACTGCCGCGGCGACGTCCGAGCCACCCAGCACTGCAAACGAAGACCCGAGCTGTGCGGCGAGCGCCCGCAAACGCTCGAGCTCTGCTTCGTTCGGGCTCTCCGCACGCACGGTGACGACCATGCAGCTCCCACCCAGCCGCCTGGCCAACCGCGCTCCTCGGCGGATCAGGTCCTCGGACGACGAGTCGCACGACACGGCGACCAGGACGTCTTCGGGAGACGCAAGCACATGATGCGAGCGAGCCATCGAATCGGCGACGAGCCGCAGTCCGATCTGGCGCATCGCGGCGAGGTTTTGCGGCCGAAAGAAGTTGGCCAGCGCCGTTTCGACCTTTTCGCGCGCGTAGATGTTCCCGTGGCGCATGCGCTTGCGGAGCGCCTCGGGCGTGATGTCGATGAACTGGATCTCGTCCGCGCCGTCGAGCTCCTTGTCGGGAACCGTCTCGCGCACGACGATGCCGGTGACCTTCTCGACGAGGTCCTTGACGCTTTCGACGTGCTGGACGTTCACAGTGGTGATGACGCCGATGCCGGCGGCGCGTAGGTCTTCGACGTCCTCCCACCGCTTCTCATGGCGGAGGCCCGGCACGTTCGTATGCGCGAGCTCATCGACCAGCGCGATCTCCGGCTTGCGGCGCAGGACCGCCTCGAGGTCCATCTCTTCCAGCACGGTGCCGCGATACGGCACCCGCACACGAGGGATGACCTCCAGGCCCGCCAGCAGCTCGACGGTGCGGGGCCGGTTGTAGGTCTCGACATATCCCACGACCACGTCGTGGGCGTGGACCACGAGCTCGTGGGCCTCCCGAAGCATCGCGTACGTCTTGCCGGCGCCGGGTGTCCCGCCGAGGAAGATCTTCAGGCGGCCACGATCGGGTTCGAGCGGAGACGCTTCGGGCTGCGCCTTCGCCTGCATTACCCGGCCTAGGTTAGCCAGCCTCGCCTGCGTCGAGCGCCAGGTTCACCTCGAGCACGTTGACGTACTGCTCACCAAACAGCCACAGGATGCGGCCGTGCACATGCTTCTCGATGAGCGCGCGCACCTTCGCCGGATCCAGGTTGCGTGCCTGGGCGACGCGATTCACCTGCAGCAGGGCGGACGCTTCTGAGATGTTCGGATCGAACCCACTGAAATCACCGGTTACCAGGTCAACCGGGACCTGGTCGTTCGGCCCGAGACCGTTGGCCTGGCGGGCAGCGCGGGCTGAGCTTGCCACGCGGTCGATGAGGGACTGGTTGCTGGGACCGAGGTTGCTGCCGGCGGAGTTGTCGGCGGCGTACCCGTTGGCGGAATACCGCCCCTGGAAATATTTGTCCGCGCTGAACGACTGACCGATCAATGTAGAGCCGACGATCTGCCCGTTCCGCATGATCAGGCTGCCGTTGGCCTGGTCGTGGAAGAGAACCTGGATCAGGCCGGTCATGCCCACGCCGTAGACGAGACCGGTGACGACCGCGAAAACGATCGTCAGCCGCAAGGCTTGAACAATCTCGCGGGGCAGTGAGTTCAGCATTGGTTTCAAAGGCTCCTATTTACGACAGGTGAATCGCGGTGACGATGATGTCGATGACCTTTATGCCGAAGAACGGCACGATGATGCCGCCGAGGCCGTAGATCACCAGGTTGTTGCGCAGCAGGGCGGCGGCGCCGATGGGCCGATAGCGCACGCCGCGCAGCGCCAGCGGGACCAGGGCGATGATGATCAACGCGTTGAAGATCACGGCCGACAGGACCGCGCTGTTCGGGGTGTGCAGCTGCATGATGTTCAGCGCCTTGAGGTCGCCGACGGTCGTGCCGAGGAACATCGCCGGGATGATGGCGAAGTACTTCGCAACGTCGTTGGCAATGCTGAACGTGGTGAGAGCGCCGCGCGTGATGAGCATCTGCTTGCCGGCCTCGACGATCTCGATCAGCTTGGTGGGGTCGCTGTCGAGGTCGATGATGTTGCCGGCCTCCTTGGCCGCCTGGGTGCCGCTGTTCATAGCCACCGCTACGTCTGCCTGAGCCAACGCGGGCGCGTCGTTCGTGCCGTCGCCGGTCATCGCGATCATGCGGCCTGCGCTTTGCTCTGACTTGATCAGCTCGAGCTTCTTCTCCGGGGTCGCCTGTGCGAGGAAGTCGTCCACGCCGGACTCCCTGGCTATGGCTGCCGCGGTCAACGGGTTGTCGCCGGTGATCATCACCGTGCGCAGTCCCATGCGGCGCAGCTCGGCGAAACGCTCGCGGATGCCCGGCTTGATGATGTCCTTCAGGTGGATCGTGCCCAGGATGACCTGGTTCTCGCCCACGACCAATGGAGTGCCACCGGAGCGGCCGATCACGGCGACGCTGTCGCTCACGTCAAGGGGCAGGTCCTTCCCGCTCCAGCGACCCATCGCGTCGTCGGCACCTTTGCGGATGGTCCGCCCGTTGAAGTCGACGCCGCTCATTCGGGTCGTCGCCGAGAACGCAACGAACGTCATGCCGCTCGAGTCGGTGCTGCCGCCGCTCGAGCCGAGACGGCGGGCGAGCGTAACGATGGACTTGCCTTCCGGCGTCTCGTCAGAGAGGCTCGCCAGCTCGGCAGCTTCGATCAGCTGGTCCATGCGCACGCCCGGCGCGGGGATGAACTCGGATGCATGGCGGTTGCCGAACGTGATCGTGCCGGTCTTGTCCAGCAACAAGGTGTCGACGTCGCCGGCTGCCTCCACCGCACGTCCGGAGAGGGCGACCACGTTGCGCTGCAGCAGCCGATCGATCCCGGCGATCCCGATGGCCGACAGCAGCCCGCCGATCGTGGTGGGGATGAGGCACACGAGGAGCGCGATCAGGACCGTGACCGTCACCATCGTGCCGGCGTACACGGCAAACGGCTCGAGCGTGACGGTTGCGATCACAAAGATGATCGTCAACGCCGCGAGCAGGATGTTCAGGGCGATCTCGTTCGGCGTCTTGCGCCGCGAGGCGCTCTCGACAAGACCGATCATCCGGTCGAGAAATGTCTCGCCAGGGTTCGCCGTGATCTGAATCACGACGCGGTCGGACAGCACCCGCGTGCCGCCGGTCACCGCGCTTCGATCGCCGCCCGCCTCGCGAATCACAGGCGCCGACTCGCCCGTGATGGCGGACTCGTCGATCGACGCGATGCCTTCGACCACGTCGCCGTCGCCTGGAACGACGTCGCCTGCCTCGGCAACGACCAGGTCCCCCTTCTTCAGCTGCGTCGAGGAAACGCGCTCCTCAGTGCCGTCGACGAGGCGCCGCGCGATCGTCTCTGAGCGAGTCTTCCGCAACGCCGCCGCCTGTGCCTTGCCTCTGCCCTCAGCCATCGCCTCGGCGAAATTGGCGAACAGCACGGTGAACCACAGCCACACGGAGATCTGACCGACGAAGAGCTCGTTGTTAGGCCCGCTGAACGCGGGGGTTCCGTTGAAGAGGTCGATCATGAAGATGATCGTCGTGATCACCGCACCGACCTCGACGACGAACATGACCGGGTTGCGGGCCATCCACCTCGGGTCGAGCTTCGCAAAGCTGCCCCAGATCGCCGGAACCAGGATCGCCCGATCCGTCAGGCTGCTCCGCCCTCTGCGCCTGTCGCGCCTCTCGATGGTTTCGCGCGCGTTCATCTAGTGCAGGTGTCCCGCGGCCAGCTGGAACTGCTCGAGCAGAGGTCCCAGGGCCAGTGCCGGAAAGAACGTGAGCGCGCCAACGATGATGATCACGCCGATGAGCAGGCCGACGAAGAGCGGCGTGTCCGTCTGCAAGGTCCCGGGTCCGGCCGGAACCACCTTCTTGCCCGCAAGAGCGCCCGCGAGCGCGAGGATCGGGATGTAGAAAACGTAGCGGCCGGTCCACATCGCGATGCCCAATGCCGTGTTGTAGTACACGGTGTTGCCGGTGAGGCCGGCGAAGGCGCTGCCGTTGTTCCCGTTCGTGGACGAGAACGCGTAAAGGATCTCGGTGAAGCCATGCGCGGCCGGATTCAGCGGCCCGGCCAGGCCTGCTGGAACCAGGACTGAGATCGCGGTCCACACCAGGATGTTGAAGGCGCTGGTCAGGATGACGAGCGAGGCGAGCCGCACTTCCTTTGATTCGATCTTCTTGCCCAGGTACTCCGGTGTGCGACCGACCATGAGGCCCGCGATGAACACCGCGAGGATGGCGAACACCAGCATCCCGTAGAGACCCGCGCCAACCCCGCCCGGTGTGACCTCGCCGAGCTGGATCATCACCAACGGCACCATGCCGCCGATCGGCGTGTAGCTGTCATGGCTCGAATCGACGGAGCCTGTGCTCGTGCCGGTGGTCGTAACCGCGAACTGAGCCGAATAGATAGGCCCGAAGATGACCGACTTGCCCTCCATGTTGCCTCCGGCCTGAGTCGCGGTGTTCGCTTGACTGACGCCGATGTTGGTGAGCGCAGGGTTACCCGACTGCTCGGCCCACGCTGCGACCACAACCCCCGTGCAGAGGACTAAGCCCATCGTCGCGGCGATCGCTATTCCTTGTTTCACGTTGCCAACCCAGCGGCCGAACATCAATGCCAGCGCGAAAGGAATCAGGATCTCGAGGAAGATCTCGAACTGGTTGGTGAACCCGTTCGGATTTTCAAAGGGATGCGCTGAGTTCGCATTGAAAGGGCCGCCGCCGTTGTTGCCCAGGTCTTTGATCGCCTCTTGCGAGGCAAACGGACCGACAGCTATGTGCTGCACGGTGCCCTCGAGGCCGGTGGCTGTCGGGTATCCGGCCAGTGTTTGCACAGCGCCCTGGGAGGCCAGGATCAACGCCGCCACAAATGCAATTGGGATGAGGACGTAGATCGTCGCCCGCGTCACGTCGACGTAGAAGTTCCCAAGGGTCTTCACCTGCCGGTTTGAGATGCCACGCACAAGGGCGACTGCCATAGCGATACCAGTGGCGGCGGAGAGGAAGTTGTGCATCACGAGCCCCACCATCTGCGAGAAGTAGGACATCGTCGACTCGCCCGTGTAGTTCTGCCAGTTGGTGTTCGTGGTGAAGCTGACCGCCGTGTTGAAGGCGAGGTCTGCCGGCACCGGCCCGAAGCCCATCGGGTTGAAGGGAAGCTTGTCCTGGAACCTCAGCACCAGGTAGGTGAAGAGCAGGCTCACGATCGTCGTCGCGAGCAGCGAGATCCCGTAGCCGATCCAGGTCTGTTCCTTTCTCTCGTCGACGCCCATCAGCCAGTAGGCGCCCCGCTCGACGGGCCGCAGCGCCGGGCTGAGGAACACACGCTCACCCTGGAACACCTTCACCAGGTAAGGCGCGAGAAACCATGCCCCGACGGCCACGGCCACGTAGGTGATGACGACGCCGACTATGTCGAGGATCACGGCTTAGAACTTCTCCGGATACAGAAGAGCGATGAACAGGTAGATCGTCACGATGACCGCGACGATGCCTGTGATGATGTAGGGCAGCTGGGCTTCCATTTAAGGCAGGTCCTCCAGTCCGCGGACATAGACAAGGGACACGATGGTCAGCACCAGCGCAAGGCCGAGCATCCAAACGTCGAGCGGCATGGCTAGAAACCTAAGACG
>DATNMQ010000169.1:0-5059 GCA_035602465.1 Candidatus Sulfotelmatobacter sp.
AGTTCCTCATTGCTTGACTGCAGCTCCTCGTTGGTCGTCTCCAGTTCCTCCACCGTCGACTGCAGCTCCTCGTTGGTTGTCTCCAGCTCCTCGTTCGTGGCCTGCAACTCCTCCGAGGCCGTTTCCAGCTCTTGCTTGGAGAGTTCCAACTCGCGGTTGACGCGGTTGTAGCTCGTGACGTCGGTGAACGCGATGCTGGCGCCCAGCAGCGTGTTATCCCGGTCGATCAGCGGCACCACCTTGACATCGAAATACTGGGTTTCGGCGTTCGGCCGCCGCTCGACGTCGCGTGCTTCTACCGGACGGCGGTCACGGTACGCCTGGTCAATCATCGAGCGCAGCTCGAGCGGCCGGTACGACACCTCGAGATCCTGCAGCGGCCGCCCGACGTCGGCGATGACCAGGCCGAAGAGCGAGCGGGCGCGCTCATTGATGGAGGTTACGATGCCGCCGGTGTCGACCACCAGCTGGGCGATCGGCAGGGCGTCGGCCAGCAGGTCACGAAGCCGAGCCGGGCGCGTGAGATGGTTTCCAGGGTCTGCACTGCCAGCCGGGGGAGTCGCGACCCGTTGGTCCCGTACGGCGACTTGGTGCATTTTGGTAAAGATCCGCTGCTTCAAGTCGAGCGGAACGAAGAGCGTGTCTCGCCGCAGCAGCATCTCGGCCTTGCCCAGGAAAAGATAGCCCTTTTCGCTCAATGCGTAGTGCAGACGCGCCAGGATCTTTGCCTGAGCCGTTGGCTCGAAGTACATCAGGGTGTTGCGGCAGACCAGCAGGTCGATGCGCGAGATCGGCGCATCCTGCACAAGGTCATGACGCCCGAAGATGATCGAGCGGCGTAACTCACCACGCATCAGGTAGTGGTCGCCTTCCGGCTCGAAGTACTTTTCCCGCAGACTCTGGGGGACCTCCTCCAGGTCCTTCTCCTCCGCCCTGCCCTGTCGCGCATGGGTCAGGGCGTCCTCGTCGACATCCGTCGCGTAGATCTTGGCACGCTCCCGGTACTCGGATGCGCCGAGCACCTCGCTCAGGAGCATGGCCACGCTGTATGCCTCCTCACCGGAAGCGACGCCGGCGCTCCAGACCCGGATCGGCTCGTATGGTGCCTTGCCCTCGATGATCTTCGGCAGAATCTCGTCGCGCAGATAATCCCAGGCGGCGGCGTCGCGAAAGTAGCTCGTGACATTGATCAGGATGGTGTTGAAAAGCGTGGCAAATTCCTCCGAATGCGCCTGGAGGTACTCGAGATACGCGGCGTGGCCTTTGACGCTGACCTGCGTCATCCGCTTTTCGACCCGCCGTAGCAGCGTGGTTCTCTTGTAGCCGCTGAAGTCGAAGCCTCGAGTTTCTCGCAGGTACTGCAGCAGGCGCTCGAAGTCGGGACTATCCGGCTCGTCGGTCACTTCGCCATCCCTTTCATGACCAGCGTGACGAGTGCCGGCGCGATCTCGTCGAGCGGAAGGATGAAATCGGCGTTGCCCGATTTGATCGCCGCGCCGGGCATGCCACTGAACTCGGCTGAAGTCTGGTCCTGGGCGACCACCGTCCCGCCCATCTTCTTGATCGCCCCAACCCCCATCGATCCGTCGAAGCCGGTGCCGGTCAGCACCACGGCAATCGCCCGCCGCTTGTAGCTGGCCGCCGCCGACTCGAAGAGTAGGTCGGCACTCGGTCGAACGAAATGGACCAGTTCCGATTGGGAGAGTGAGAGCGTGCCGTCGGGATTGACCAGCAGATGGCGATCGGGGGGTGCGATGAACACTGTCCCCGGGCAAATCTGGTCCCCTTCGGCGGCCTGCACGACCTCGAGCGCCGTCCGCCGGCGGAGAATGTCGGCCATCAGGCTGCGGTGACGCGGGTCGAGGTGCTGCACGACGACGATGGCAGCGGGGAAGTCCCCTGGGAGGTTCCCCAATACCTCGCTCAGCGCGGCAATGCCACCAGCCGACGAGGCCAGCGCGACGACGTCAAAGGCTGCACCGGCAAACGGCCGGGCGGTCTTCGGCAGCTCGACCTCATCCGGCTCTGGTGTTGGCCCCACCTGGTGTAGCAGTTTTTCCCCTCCGGGCCCATGCTACATCCACGCGATTTAGGCGTACTATCGACTCGTGGCCCGAGCTAGCGTTTCAAGCATGCCTGTCATCGACCTCTATCTTCTCCCGGGGGAAGTGCCGGAGACTCGTGACCTGGAGGATGCCCGGCAGTGGGTCAGCATCTACCGCGAGCTGGTTAGCTTCGCGGAACGCACGCTGAGGCGACTTCGCAGTGCAGGCAGCGACGCGGACGAGCGCGTGATGGCGACGCACCTCCGCCGGCTGCATTCGCGGCTCGAGTTCTGGGAGCGCCGGCTCTGGGATCTGGCAGGCCTCGATCTCGATGTGCGGCGCCGGGTGCTGACGTACGCCGGACAACGCCTCACGCTTACCCGCCGTGAGGCGGAGCTGCTGGCGTTCCTCGCGCGCCGGCCCGGTCAGTTCTATTCGGCAGCGCAGCTGGTCAGCCTCGCCTGGGCGGCGCCGGACCTTTCGCCGGAGCAGCTTCGTACCTATGTCGTCCGCCTGCGCCGTCACCTGGCCACCAGCGGCGTCCCCGCCCGGCTGGTCAGTGAGCCGCGCCGCGGCTATGGGTTGGTGTTTACGGCATGAGCGCGCTCCCGCAACGTGCCACCAAGATCGTCCGGCTTCCGTACCGGGGCCAGGTCCACGGTGATGAGCGAACCTCGGGGATGGCGCTCAAGCTTCGCGGCCACCTCTCCTTGTTGCAGGGATACGCCGACATCATGGAGGGCGTCTCCCCTCGCTTGCGGGCCATCATCCTTCGGGTAATGGCGGGAAAAGCTCGCGAGCTGGGCACCATGCTCCAGCCTTTTACGGATACGGGCCGCCGGCCGATCGGCGAATATCGCCAGGTCCGCGAACGCACCAGGCAGTTGATGCTGGACTACCGCCTCCTGCTCGAGCGGCTCCACGACACGGTGGCCGAAGCGCACGACCACCTCGACGACGCTGGAAAGAAGCTGAACCAGCCGTAGCCGCCATGGTCGAGCTGCGCGTGCTCGACGGACCGAATCTGTACTTCACCCGCCCCGCGATCAAGGTCACACTCGACGTGTCTCCGTGGCTTAAGCTTCCGCAATCCCGCGTCGAGCGCCTGACCCGCCGCACCGCCTTTACCCCGTCGGCGAGCGGCGGCCAGCCGGGGAGCGACCAGCGGCGCCGCTACCTCGCCCGCTTCGCTGTCCATCTCACGCGTGCCCTGGCGGACGCGACCCGGACGGACCTCGCTGTCCGAGGGCGACCCGGCCCCTCACCCGAACAGATCGTCGTCGCCTATCCCTGGCGCCGGCGGGGAGCGGCTGAGGCCTTTGCGCGCGAGTTGGCGCCGCTGGTCGCGGTCGGACTCGATGGTCGACGGTCGATGGATCGCGCGCTCGCGGCGGCCGCGCAACGCCTGGATCGTGTGCAGCCTGGGGCGCCGCCGACGACGTTGAGTCCGACGATGCCGGTGATCGCGGTGACCGGCACCAACGGAAAGACGACGACCGTGCGCTTGATCGCGCACCTGGCGCGTGCGGCCGGCCACACGGTGGCCTACACCACGACCGATGGGGTGTATCGCGACCAGGAACTGGTCGAGGCGGGCGACTACTCAGGATTCAGCGGTGCGGCGATGGCGCTGGCGCAGCCGGGCATCGATTTCGCCGTGCTCGAGACCGCGCGAGGCGGCATCTTGCTTCGCGGCATCGGCACCGCTCACAACGATGTCGCGGTCGTGACGAATGTGACCGAGGATCATCTCGACCAGTACGGGATCCGCACTATCGACCAGCTGGCGGAGGTGAAGGCCACGATCACCCGGATCACACGCCCGGACGGCTGGGATGTCCTCAACGCGGACGACCCGCGAGTCCTGGCGATGCGGCGCCAGGCGACCGGCCGTCCGTGGCTCTTCTCCCTCGATGCCGACCATCCGGCGATCCGTACCACGCTGGCCGAGGGTGGGCGCGCGATCTCCATTCTCGACCGCTCGCTCGTCGTGATGTCCTCGGGGCGTCACGTACACCACCTGCTCCCCGTCGAGGACATTCCCGTGGCGCTGGCCGGCATTTCCAGTCCCTACCTTCGCAACGCGATGGCGGCGGCCGCGGCCGCACTGGGGGCGGGCATTCCCGAGGAGGCCGTTGCCGAAGGGCTGCGGTCGTTCGTGCTCGACCTTGATAGCAACCCGGGCCGCGCCAACCTCTTCGAGCTCGACGGCCGGGTCGTCGTCATCGACTACGCCCACAACGAAGACGGCATGCGCGGCCTGGTCGAGATCTGCCAGGGACTTCGACCCGGAGCGGCCCACATCTTCCTCGCGTTCGGCACCGCAGGCGACCGCACCAACGCCATCCTGCACCGGCTCGCTTACACGGCGGCACGAGGCGTTGACCGTCCAGCCATCGCGGAGCTACACCGCTATTTGCGCGGGCGCGATCCGAAGGACCTCGTTGAACGGCTGCAGGCCGGGCTCCTAGATGGAGGTAAAGCGGCGGCGCCAGTGTTCGCCAACGAGGTTGACGCGCTCGAGTGGATGCTCGAGGAGTCTGCGCCCGACGAGGTCGTCGCCATCACCGCGCTCGCTCAACGGCCGGAGATCTTCCAGTTGCTGCAGGCGCGAGGTGGGGTTCCGGTTGGGCCGGCGCGCCTACGCGAGCTCGTCCAGCGAGCTCGACGGTAACTCCCCGGGGGACACGGGCAGTGCCCGGCGCGCCTCCAGGTCGCGCCAGGTGTCGGCGGGTTTGTCGACGCAGAGCAGCACGACGTCGCCGGCTCGGGCCCGGCTGAGCGCGGCGTCGATGGCGGGGCGCTCATCGATGATGATCTCGGCGGTCTCCACGCGGCTGTCCTCGGTCGCCTTGACGCCCTCCATCACGTGCCGCGCGATCTCGCCGCGCTGCCGTCCGCGCGGGTTGGCGTCCTCCCGAACGATCAGGATGTCGAAGACGCGGGCCGCGACCCGGCCGAGCTCGCGCATGTCCTCGTCGCGCCGATCGCCGGGCGTGGCGATGACGGCGATC
>DATNMQ010000067.1:0-1292 GCA_035602465.1 Candidatus Sulfotelmatobacter sp.
GCGCAGGGTTGTCCGGGGAAAGTTATGCATAGCAGAAGCTGATCTGGTCGGGGGAAGCTCGGTCGCGGGCGGCGGAAGGGTTGACCTTGGGAGGTCGATCGATATCGGTGACCGGCTTTCGCACGAACAGCGATGCTGCGACGAGGCCGGCAAAGCGGATGGCCGGCATGACGACGCGGCTTTCGCGGGCGGCGATCCGCAGCAGCAGATAAGCGATCATGGCGGCGAGAATCTGCAGCCGGATCGCGTTCTCGGAACGGCCGAGGAATTTGCGAAGCTTCAGATGCTGCTTGATCCAACGGAACAGCAGCTCGATCTGCCAGCGGGTTTTATAGAGCGCGCCGATCTCGATCGCGGTGCTGTTCAGATCGTTGGTGATAAGGGTCAGTTTTGCGCCGTCATCGCGCCTGAGGCGGACGCGGCGCATCGGAATCGGAAGCCTGGCATTGCCCGCACTGACGAGCTTCACCTCGGCATCGTCGATGATTGTGAAGCCATCCCCGTTTCGTTTCCGGACCGGCCGCCAGCGCGTGGCCCTGAAGCGCGCATTCTTCTTCTGGCGTGTCACGAAGCAGGCGCCGGCGTCATGAAGCCTTATCCACCAGGCGTAACTGCAATAGGCCTTGTCGAACACGTAAGTGGCGCCGGCCTCGATCGCGACTTGCTGAGCCGGCGTCACGTCATTTACCGTCGATGGCGTGATCGCCAGACGGCGCGGATGATCCGAGCCGGGATCGTAGACGACGTGCAGCTTGAGGCCGCGGGTGCGGCCATTCCAGTCCGCCCAGGTGACCAGTTGATCCAGAGGGATCGGCGTCGAATCGATCAATCGCAGCATCTGCGCGCCTTCCCGCCTCAGCGTCCGGTCGGCAAGTCCCGAAAGCCGCTCGAAGGTCTCGGCGAAGATCTCAATCGGACGCCTTGCATTGGCATCCGACAGCGTCGCGCGCGCCAGCTTGCCGACGCCCAAATGGTAGTGGTGATGCGCATTGGCGTTCCAGACCGCCTCCAGCGAGCGAAGGCTGTCGACACCGGCGAGCTGCGCGAACACCAGCGCCACCAGATGATCCCAACTTTTGAACACCTTGTCGTAGGCATTGCCGTCGTGCCGCGACACCGTGGCTGCCAGCTGAACCCGCGAGATCGGTTTCAGCAGCCGTCCAAAAATGCTATCGCAAAACCGCATGCCCGGTCCCTTTCTGAGTCTCGACAACCAGAAAGTACCTGCTTCATGCCGGTTAAACCGGGCATGCACCGCGACATAGTGAATCATTCCCCGGACACTCGTGCGC
>DATNMQ010000075.1:0-2259 GCA_035602465.1 Candidatus Sulfotelmatobacter sp.
CGTCGCCGGCCAAGCCGCCGCAGAAGCGACCCGACGCGCTCGCTCCCATGCGCACGCGGCGCTTCTGGATCACGCTGGCGGTTCTGTTCGCCGCCAACATCCTCCTCAACTACGTCGTGTCGTCGGCGCTCCAGGCGCCCACGGTCACGATCTCGTACAACGCGTTCCTGCAGCAGGTCAACGAGGGCAACGTGACGAGCGTCACGAGCACCGGCGAATCGATATCCGGCGTGACCAAGAAGGCTGTGACCGACACGTCAGGAACCAGCTCGACGAAGTTCCAGACGCAGCGGCCGGCCTTCGCCACGGACGATCTCGAGACGAACCTGCTTGCGCACGGTGTGGTGCTCAACGCGAAGGACCCCAACGCGTCAACTCCGCTGTGGGAGACGCTGCTGTTCAGCTTCGGGCCGACGATCCTTCTGGTCCTGGGCTTCCTTTATCTATCCCGCCGCGCCGCCGGGGCCGGAGCTGGAGGGATCCTGGGCACATTTGGGCAGAGCCGGGCCCGCCTCTACGACGCGGAAAAGCCATCCGTCACCTTCGCCGACGTCGCAGGCATCGATGAGGTCAAGGCCGACCTGCAGGAGGTGGTCGACTTCCTGCGGGAACCGCAGAAATATCAGCGTCTCGGCGGGACGATGCCGAAGGGCGTCCTCCTCATCGGCGCTCCGGGCACCGGCAAGACGCTGCTCGCGCGTGCGGTCGCAGGCGAGGCGAAGGTGCCGTTCTTCAGCATCTCGGCCTCCGAGTTCATCGAGGCGATCGTCGGCGTCGGTGCGGCCAGGGTGCGCGACCTGTTCGCCAAGGCACGCGCCGCGGCGCCGGCGATCATCTTCATCGACGAGCTCGATGCGATCGGGCGCAGCCGCTCGGCGGCGCTTCGGGTCGGCGGCAACGATGAGCAGGAGCAGACGCTCAACCAGATCCTGACCGAGATGGACGGGTTCGACTCTCGCGAGGGCGTCATCGTGCTCGCCGCCACCAACCGCGCGGACGTACTTGACCCTGCGCTGCTCCGGCCTGGACGGTTCGACCGCCGGGTCACTGTGCAGGCGCCGGACCGGCGCGGCCGCGCGGCCATCCTGCGTATTCACACGGGCAACGTGCCGCTGGCGGCGGACGTCGACCTCGACGACCTCGCGGCCCAGACGCCGGGCATGGTCGGCGCCGATTTGCGCAACCTCGTCAATGAGGCAGCGCTGAGCGCCGCGCGCAAGGGCGAGGCCTCGGTGACGATGAGGGACTTTGCCGACGCGATCGAAAAGACTCTCCTCGGCAGCGAGCGCAAGCTCATCCTCAGCGACCTCGACAGGGAGCGCATCGCGTACCACGAGTCGGGGCACGCGCTGCTCGGGCTGCTGGTTCCGGGCGCCGATCCCGTGAAGAAGGTGACGATCATTCCGCGCGGCCAGGCGCTGGGCGTGACGCTGCAGAGCCCCGTCGACGACCGGTTCAACTACGGCGAGGACTACCTTCGCGCGCGCATGATCGGGGCGATGGGCGGGCGCGCGGCGGAGAAGCTCGTCTATGGCGTCGTCACGACCGGCGCGGAGAGCGACCTGCAGCAGGTGACGCGAATCGCGCACGAGATGGTCGTCCGCTGGGGCATGAGCCCAAAGGTGGGCCCCTTGAATTTTGGCGAGGCCGACGGGGGCGGGTTACAGCAGCGGCCGTACAGCGAGGCGACCGCGCAGCTCATCGACGACGAGATGCGGCGGATCGCCGGCGAGTGCCTGGTCGACGCGGAAAAGCGGCTGACAGAGCATCGGGCCCAGCTCGACGCGCTGGCGCGCGCACTGCTGAAAAGCGACTCGCTCGACGAGGCCCAGATCCTCGAGGTCACGGGCATCAAAGCCCAGAGCCAAGACGGGGCGCTCAAGCTGCCCGCCTAGAGGCGAGGCCGAAAACCCTCGGCGAGAGATTCGGCGATCCAGGTGGTCCAGATCCGGGTGAAGCGCCGAGCAGCGGAGCGAGCGCATCGGAGATTCGTGAGCGAGCAGCGCAGGCGCTGAACCCGGAGATGGGCCGCATGGGCGCCGAAGATCCGCCGACGGCTTTTCGGCCGCGCCTCTAGAGCAGGCTCTCGTACAGCTCGAGGGTTTTCGATGCGACCGCCGGCCAGCCGAAATGGCGCACCACACGCTGGCGCCCGGCTTTGCCCATCCGCGCGGCGAGGTCGGTGTCGACGAGGAGCTCGTCGATTCTCGCGGCGAGGTGCGTCGTAAATGAGTCGACCTTGTCCGCGTTGTAGTCGAC
>DATNMQ010000076.1:0-19480 GCA_035602465.1 Candidatus Sulfotelmatobacter sp.
CCAGGCCTTCCAATTCCAAACGCCTGCCATTCGTGGCCGGAAGAGGGGGGTTCCGTGGGGGGATCCTGATCCCCCCACGCCTTCAGCCGCCTACCTTCAAAAACAATCCCAGGACGTACGTGATGCTTCCGACGATGACGCCGGCGAGCGTCATCTCAAGGCCGGCGGACCACCATTTCCGGAGAGTGAACAGCGACTTCGACGCGCCGACGAGAAAGTGAGCGATCAGTGACACGACGGCCGCGGTGACGACGCCCGTCGTGCCGCGGAGCCAGAAGAACGGCATCACGGGGACCATCGCGCCGATGAACGTGCTGACGCCCGCGGCGACCGCGGCCTGGATCGGCCTCCCGCTGGCCTCGGTGCCTCCGAGCTCCTCCGGGGCGTGCACTTTCATGAGGGCGTCGGGGTTCTTGCCCAACTGCTGGGCGAGACGGTCGGCGGCCTCCTTGTCGATGCCTTTCAGCTGGTAGAAGAGCGAGACCTCCTCGATCTCTTCCTCCAGGTGCTCGACGACCTCATCCTTCTCGGCCTGCAGGTTCGCGGCGGCAACCTCCTCCTCCGAACGCTCGGCCAGGAACGCGCCCGTGGCCATCGAGAGGGCCGAGGCGATGGCCCCGAACAGGCCTGCGGTGAGCACGAAGCCCGAGCCGCCGGTCGCGCCCGACACGCCTGCGACGATGCCGAACACGGCCGCGAGCCCGTCGTTGGCTCCATAGATCGCACCCGAGATCCACCCCGAGCCGGTGCGATGCCACTTCTCGCGGCCGAGGATGCGGTCCAGCCGGCTCTGCACGGTTGTCTGCAGCGGCTCCGCGTGGTGCGCGACCTGCATCGACTCGAGGGAGCGCGAGTGGCCCTGCTCGTCGACGCGGATCTCCTGCAGGACCGCGTCGGTATCCGGGTCGCCGGTCGACCGCTTGTAGCGGTCGGTGATCTCTACCTCCTCCGCGGCCTCCATGCGGTCGATCACCATCTCGACCGGCGCAAGCCTCGCCTGCAGCTTCTGGATGAGAGAGAGCCCGACCGACGACGGGTCGGGGATCGGTTGGCCCAGCTCCTTCAGGCGCCGCTCGATGCGCTGCCTGTGCGAGCCTTCCGCTTCGGCGATCGCGCGGACGATGTCGGCCCGCCGCTCGTCTCCCATGCGCTCGGCGAGGATCGTGTACATCGCGCGGGCCTGGACCTCGCCGCGCCAGGCCTGGAGCAGCCGCGCGACCGCATCCTTTGAGGGGGCCTGCTGCTGCACCGATTCAGGCTAGCGGGAGTCGGCCGGCGACTGCGATTGCGCGGCCTGCGCGGCAACGACGACGTGCACGCGCTGCACCGCGTTGTTCTGCACGCCTTCGAGGTTCCAGTCCTGCTGCAGGGGTTGGACATTGCCTGCGGCGTCCGAGGCTCTAGCGCAAAGCTCGTGCTCGCCGGAGCGCGCATCCCAGCGGTACGTCCATCTGCGCCAGGCGTGCGGTGAGACTGGCTTTTCGAGCTCGGCGGCGGCCCATGTCAATCCGCCGTCGTGGCTGAAATCGACGCTGTTGATCTCGCCGCGGCCCGACCAAGCGCGCCCTTCGACTTCGTTGCGGCCCGGCAAGACGAAGCGCGTGCGCGACATGAAGTCAGGCACGCCTGGCGGAACCATGAGGGCGCGCGGCAGCATGCGCGTCACCGGCTCGCCTGCGTCGCCGTCGGCCCGGCGGTAGTGGTATGCGGTCGCCTGCTGGTAACCGGCGAAGGAGCCCTCGATCACCGTGATCGAGCGCAGCCATTTGACATGCGCCATGCCGTACCACCCGGGCACGATTACGCGCAGAGGGAACCCATGCTGAGGCGGCAGAGGCTGGCCGTTGATCGCGTAGACGAGCAGGACCTCTGGGCACGTCGCGTCGGCGACCGCGAGGCTTCGCTCATAAACTTGGTCGACACCGCCCTGCACGCCGCGGTCGTGGCCGGTGAACACCACTTCGGCCGCACCGTCGCGCATGCCTGCCTCCTCGAGGATCGGCGCGAGCGGCGTCCCGGTCCACTCTGCCGTGCCGACCGCCTCGCCAAGCCAGGGCTGGCTGAGAGGTCGCGGAGAGAGGCGCGCGCGGCCGTTGCCCGCGCATTCGAGGGTCACCGCAAGCGTCGTCGCGGGCCGCGCCTTGATCTCATCCATGGAGAGGCTCAGCGCCTTACGGACGCGGCCGCCGATGCGCAGCTCATATCGAGCAGCGTCCAGTGCTGGAATGTCGAAGTGGATCAGCAGGTAGTGAAGACCGATCGGTGTGATCGCGTAGCGCAGGGCCTCCAGCGGCAGCGAATGATTGCGCACCGCGAGCTGAAGCTCCTCGGGCGTGATGTCGGGCGAGGAGATGAGGGTCCCGGCGGGCTTAGACTGCGCGAGCCTTTCCACCTCGAACGAGGCTAGTTTAGGCCGGTCGGGCACGGCCACCCGGCGTTCCATTTAGAGGGAAAATTCATCCATGCAAGAAAGAAGCGAAGAGCAGATAACGAGCCGCCTCCTCGAACTGGAGAACGAGGGGCAGGCGGAGCGGCGCGTGAAGCTGACCGGGGAAAGATACCTGTCCTTACTGAACGATCCCGACAACGGACGCAGCTATGTCTTCCGGCACGGCACCGACGAGACGGAAGGCGCCGAAATCCCCCCGGGCACCGAGTTTTACGAATATCCGACCACGGACGTCGCGCAGCGCGCGTTCGACCAGCTGCTCAACGAGTCCAGGCGCGCCGGCGAAGTCGAGGAGGAGGACTCCACCGACGACATCGGCGACTTCGAGAGCAGCGGCGGCGAGGTCCGCGACCTCTTCGCCGACAGCGACGAGGACGAGCTGTCGACCGACCCTGTGATCAGTGAGGAAGAACAGCCCTGAGCTGAGCGGGGACCCGCTCTCAGCAAACTCCCAGCGATCTCACATGTCGGCGCCAGAGCCGCGGCTGATGATCGGGTCGTGGCGCGCAAGCTCTGGATCCCGCTGATCGCGGTCGCCATCCTGGCCGTGCTCGCCGGCGCGGGCGCGTACGCGTACTTCTTCTCCGGGCTGCGGACGAGCCCGTCGGCTCTAGCCCTCTCGAGCCCCTCCCCGACCACCTCCGCAACCACGTCCGCCGCCGCGACCAGCGGCGCGGGGACGTGGCAGGTGGCCTCTGGCTCGCAGGTCGGCTACCGGGTCACGGAGCAGTTCGTCGGGCAGTCGTCGGCTCACGAGGCTGTCGCAAGGACGACGGAGGTGAGCGGGCAGGTGACCATCACGCAGTCGGGAGGCACCTACCAGATGACAGCGGCGAAGATCACGGTCCAGCTGGCAAACCTCGCCAGCGTCGACCAGGTGGCCGGCTACAACGTGACCAACCGCGATCGCATCGTCTCGCGCTCGCTCGATGTGTCGACCTATCCGACAGCGGTGTTCGAGGCCCAGCCCGTGACGCTTCCCGCCGGCGTCGAGACCGGTTCGACCGTGACTGTCTCCGTGCCGGGCAAGCTGACCATCCACGGAGTGACGAAGGACGTGACGGCCACGGTGCAGCTGCGCGTGAGCGGCAGCACGGCGCAGATCGCGGGCAGCATCTCCAGCAACATGACGGACTTCGGCGTCAGCCCCCCGACCATCGGCTTCACGACCGTGCAGCCGGCGGTGAAGGTCGAGTTCCAGCTGAACCTGGCCCCGGCCGCCTAGCTCGGCGGTCAGGGGTGCGTTCGGATCCCCATCTCGTCGATGTGCTGCAGCAGGTCTCGCGGATCGTCGTAGACGCGATACGCGCCCGCGCTTTGCAGCTCTTCACGCCCGTAGCCGCCTGACAGCACGCCAATCCCGAGCGCGCTCGCCCGCTGCGCGGCCAGGATGTCCCAGACGCTGTCTCCGACCACGAAGCTCTCCGTAATCGGGCGTCCCAGCGCCGCCGCGGCGGCCAGAAAGAGGTCGGGATTCGGCTTGGCGAACTCCACCTGGTCGCGGGTGATGACGGGAACGCCGTCGGGGATCTCGAGCAGGGCACGGGCAGCCCTGGCCGTGCGCTCGCTGCCGCTGGTCGCGATCGCCCACGGCACGGCGTTAGCGGTGAGGGTGTTCAGCAGATCCTGCGCGCCGGGAAGAGCCGCAACCTCGGCGAGCCTGCGGTCATAGGCCTCTTCATGCGCTTCTCGCAGCATTTTCGTTTCCGACGCCGACAGCTCGCGCCCGGTCTCGCGGACCAGCGCTCGCACGAAGAGTCCCCCGCTCATGCCGATCCGGCGGTGGATGCGCCAGATCGAGAGGTCGATGCCGGCTGAATGCAGGGCCTCCTTCCAGGCCAGGACATGCTGGTAGACGCTGTCGATCAGCGTGCCGTCCAGGTCGAAGAGCATCGCGGGATGCGCCGTCCGGCCTGGTGGCATGCGGTGCGGGGACCGTTCCGCGGCCTGCATTCGGCTCCCTATGTTGGCGGAATCGCGGCGGCGGGGTTGCGCGACTTGAAGACGCGAAAGAGGAGAACCAGGGAGGGCAGCAGGAAGACCATGCCGACCGCGGTCACGACCAGCAGCGCGGTCAGGGTGGAACTCGGCGCGGCGGCGGCGTTGATCGTCAAGTCGGGATAGATCAGGTAATCGCCCCGACCGACGACCCACGCCCAGAGTACGAAGACCACCTGGGCGGCGACCGCGACGCGCGCGATTCGCGGCCTGGAGAACCAAACCGCGGCCAGGGCGATGGGGCCGTTGATGAGCGCGACGGCCAGGAGAGGAGAGCCGCGGCCCAGCAGCGCGATCAGCAGGGCGCGGCCGGCCTCCCCCGCCACCGCCAGGCTGGCCAGCGCCAGCGCACCGGACACGAGGCCGGCCGCGATCGCGCGTCGCCGGAAGTCCCCTTCGAGGGGCGTTCCCTCCGTCTCCACGGTCAGATATGTGGCCGCGAGGTAAGCGCACATCGAAACCGCAAACAGACCGAGCACCAGGGCGAACGGCGTCGTCCATCCCGCGGTGTAGTCCGAGATCAGACGGCCGGCCGACACCTGGATCGATCCCGACGCCACCGCGGCGACGGCGGTCGCAAGGAAGAAGGGAGCGATGACGCTCGCCGCGCCGACGGCCACGCCCCACGGCGAAGCCTCACCGACCGCTTCGCGGCCGTGGGCGCGAAAGGCGAAGGCGGCGCCGCGCAGGACGATGCCGATCAACGCGATCGTGAACGGAACGTAAAGGGCCTCGCTCAGGATGCCGAACGCCATGGGGAACGCGGTGAAGAGCCCGACGATCATGAAGATCAGCCACACGTGGTTGGCCTCCCACACAGGACCCATCGCCTCGGCCACGGCCCGGCGCTGCTCGCGTGCCCGCGGCCCGGTCGCAAGCAGGTCCCACACGCCTCCGCCGAAATCCGCGCCGGCAAGCACCACGTACGCGGTGAGCGCGAGCCAGAGGATCGCGGCGACGACTTCCGCTTCGCTCATTGCGCGGCGCGGTTCCGGCGCGCCTGCAGGACGAGCAAGCGCGCCGTGGTGACGGCGAGAGCCACATAGATGGCGAAGAAGACCAGGAAGGTCGGACCAAGGGCCGGGGCGGTGGTGGCGGCGTCGGACGTGCGCAGCACGCCGTAGACCACCCATGGCTGGCGGCCGAACTCTGTCACGAACCAACCGGCCTCCATGACGATCACCGCCGCGGGACCCGACGTGACGATCGCCCACATGAGCAGTCGCCGGCGCGGGACCTGCCGATTGCGGATGACCAGGATCCAGAACAGCAGCGCGACCAGGCCGATGAGGATGCCGAGGCCCACCATCGTGTCGAACGACAGATGGACGATGACCGGGTTCGGCGTTTGGCCGGGAGGAAACGAATCGAGACCGCGCACCTCCGCGTTGGTGTCGAAGGCGGCAAGGAAGCTCAGCAGCCCGGGTAGCTCGATCGCCCAGACGACGCGATGCTGGGAGTCGATCGGTATGCCGCCAAGGTGGATCGGAGCACCCCGCTGCGTCTGGTACTGGCCCTCGAGCGCCGCGAACTTGGCAGGCTGCGCCTGGTAGATGAAGCGCGCGCTTGAATCGCCCGTGATCCCGGCCAGCACGATTGCGACAGCAGCCATGGACATGCCCAGGACCAGGCCGCGGCGATGGAGCGTGTCGTCACGCCCGCGCAGCAGTCCAGCCGCATACACCGCGGCGACGGCGAAACCGGTCACGACGTAGGCCGAGACCAGCATGTGCGGGTCCTCGGTCGGGGTCGATGCATTGAGCGCCGCGGCGATCGGATCGACCGAGAGCAGCTGTCCTCCGCTGCCGAGGCGGAAACCACTCGGCGAGTTCATCCACGCGTTGGCCATGACGACGAAGACCGCGCTCAAGGCTCCGCTCACAGCGATAGGGATCGACGTCAGCCAGTGCGCAAGCGGGCTCAGGCGGTCCCAGCCGTACAGGTAGAGGCCGAGGAAGATCGCCTCGATGAAGAACGCGAATCCCTCGGCCGAAAACGGAAGACCGAAGATCGCGCCCGAGAAAGCCATGAATCTCGGCCACAGCAGGCCGAGCTCAAACGCGAGTGTGGTGCCCGAAACGGCGCCGACCGCGAAGAGGATGCCGAAGGCCTTCGACCAGCGGCGGGCGAGCATGAGCCACGAGGCATCGTGTGTTCTGAGCCACAGTCCTTCTGCGACGAGCATCAGCAGGGGCATACCGACACCGAGCACCGCGAAGACGATGTGGAAACCGAGTGACGTCCCCATCGTCGCCCGCGCCAGCGTTACGTTGTCCAAGTCGCCCTGTTCAGGATGCTACCCGGCCCGTAGACTCACGCGGAATCGGTCATATGACACCGTCGATTCGGCTCGGGCGCATCTTCGGCATTGAGATCGGCTTCAACTGGAGCCTGATCTTCATCTTCGCGCTGGTCGCATGGACGCTCGCGACAGGCATCCTGCCGGCCGACGCGCCCGGATACGCACCCGCCCTGTATTGGGTCACCGCCGCCGCCGGCGGGCTACTTTTCTACGTTTGCCTGCTCGCGCACGAGCTGTCGCATGCGCTCGTCGCCCGGCGCAAAGGGGTCAAGGTCGCCGGCATCACCCTCTGGCTGTTCGGCGGCATGGCGCGTCTCGAGGGCGAGCCGGCCAGCGCCCAGTCCGAAGCCCTGATCGCGGGCGTCGGGCCGCTGACCAGCTTTGTCGTCGCGGCCGTTGCGTTCGGCGTCGCGCTCGCGACGTCGGGCAACAAGCTCCTCTCCGACCTCTTCCTGTGGCTGACCATCGTCAACGTCGCCCTCGGGCTGTTCAACCTCGTGCCCGCGTTTCCACTTGACGGCGGAAGACTGCTCAGCTCGCTTTTGTGGTGGCGATCCGGCAGCCGCCGGAGTGGGGTGCATACCGCGGTGCGAGTTGGCCGCGTCTTCGCTTACCTGATGATCGCGGGTGGCGCGGTCGAGCTCTTTCTCGGAGCGCCCGTGAACGGAATATGGATGGTGTTTCTCGGGCTTTTCCTCCTCTCCGCCGGCGCGTCGGAAGAAGCCGGCTCGACGGTGCGCGCGCTGCTGCGATCGGTACCGGTTTCGGCGGCCATGACCTCGCCGGTGGTGACGCTGCCAGATTGGGTGACGGTTGAGCAGTTCCTCGAGTCGGTGGCGCCCAACCACCCCTTCACGACGTATCCCATCCACGACCAGTCGGGCAAGCTGACGGGCGTCGTGCGCCTGTCGGACCTGGTCCGTGTCGGCCGGAACGAGCGCGGCACAACCCACCTGGTCCAGGCCGCGCGACCCATCGCCGAGGTTCCGACCACGAACCCGGGCGAAGACCTGGCCGCGCTGATCCAGCGCATCGGGTCGGCGATCGATCAGCGGGTGCTCGTCTTCGACCAGGGCAATCTGGTCGGCATCCTCTCCCCGGCGGACGTCGCGCGGGTGCTGACGATCAGGCAGACGCTGAGCGGAGCTCCGAAGCCCTAGGCCAGTTCGCTAGCCCTTGGCGTCAGGCCTGCGCACAGCCTTCTCGATCTCATCGCTCAGCTCGCGAAACGTCTCCGCGATCGCCGAGCCGAACGATCGCGCGGTCTGCTTCGTCTTGGATCGGACCTCAGGATCCCGCGTCGCGTTCTCGAGAGACTTGAAGACGGTTTCGGCCGCCTGGCGGAGCTGGTCGAGGGAGCGGTTGAGGTCGGCCGTGTTCTGCTCGCTGCCTCCCGCGCTCCGGTACTGGCGCTTCAGCTCGCCGGCAAGACCCTGGATGTCGGACTCGAAACGATCCCACGCCTTCTGGCTGTCTGGATTTGGCATATGTCGGTCCTCCCGACATCGACTCTAGCCGGACCAACGGGCCTTCGTTCCTGAAGCCTCTAGAATTTTGGACTAACTAGAACTATCATGGAGTTCCAGATATCGGAGGTGAAGAAATGAACTCGAAATTCGGCTCGCGGAGGTGGCTGGCGCTGGCGGCCCTCACTTTGGGTGTCCTGGCGGTGGGGCTCGACGTGACGGTGCTCAGCATCGCGCTGCCCACCCTCGCGGTCACGTTCAAGGCGTCGGAGTCCGACCTTCAGTGGTTCTCGTCCGGCTACGCGCTGATGCTCGCGGCGGGCATGCTCCCTGCCGGGGTGCTCGGCGATCGCTTCGGACGAAAGCGGATCTTGCTTCTTGCGCTGATCCTGTTCGGCCTGGGTTCGATCGTCTGCGCGTACTCGGTGAATTCCGGCGAGTTCATCGCCGGCCGGGTGATTCTCGGCGCGGCCGGCGCCGCCATCGTCGTGATGGCCCTGTCGGTCCTCACCGTTCTGTTCTCCGAGGAGGAACGACCGCGGGCAATCGGCATCTGGGCGGCGGCAAACTTCATCGCCCTGCCGATCGGACCGATCTTCGGCGGTTGGCTGTTGAGCAACTTCTGGTGGGGATGGATCTTCCTGATGAACGTCCCCGTCGCGGCGCTCGGGATGATCGCGGTCATCGCCCTTGTGCCCGAGTCACGCTCGGACGAGCGACCCGCGCTCGACCCTCTGGGCATGCTGCTGGCAAGCGGCGGCCTCGCCGGCGTGACGTACGGCCTCATCGAGCTCGGCCGCAATGGCTGGACCGACCCCACGTCGCTGACCGTTCTCGTGGCAGGCGTCGCGGTTGTGGTCGCGTTTTTCATGTGGGAGCGCTATTTGACCTCGCGCCCTGGCGGTCGCCCGCTCATCGACCTTTCGCTCTTCCGGTCCCGCGGATTCACGTGGGGCATGATCCTCGCCGCACTTGGCGGCATGGCGCTGATCGGCCTCGTTTTCACGCTGCCCCAGTACTCGCAGGGCGTGCTCGGCCTCGACCCGCAGGGCTCGGGTGTGCGACTCCTGCCCATCATCCTCGGCCTCATCGCCGGGGCGGTGCCCGCCGACCGGGTCGCCGCGAGGATCGGCGCGAAGTTCACCGTGGCCACCGGCTTCGCCATCACGACGGCCGGGCTCTTGATCGCATCGACCACCACCGTCGATTCGAATGCCTGGTTTGTGGTGGCCTGGGAGCTCGTGATCGGCTTCGGCATGGGCGTGGGTTTCGCCACCGCCGCGTCGGCCGCCTTGAAGACCGTGCCCAGCGACAAGAGCGGCGTCGCTTCCGCCCTGCTGCAGGCGATGCAGAAGGTCGGCGCACCGTTCGGCTCAGCGATTCTGGGCAGTGTGGTGGTCACCGTCTACCGGTCGAACCTCAACCTTGGCGGCCTGCCCTCGAGCGTCGCCGCGGCGGTGAAGCTGAGCGTGTTCGCGGGGGTCGCCGCGGCGGAAAAGCTGCACTCGCCTGCACTGCTCGCATCGGTCCGGCACGCGTTCGTCCAGGGAATGGATGACGCGATGTTGGTGTCGGCCGCGATTGCCGCGATTGCTACCGTACTTGCGTTGATCTTCTTGCCCGGACGTTCCACGCCGGCGGCACGCACTGAGGCGGCGGTCGTCCAGGAGGTGGCATGAGCATCGGCTTACGCGAGCGGAAGAAGCTGAAGACCCGAGCCGCAATCCAGAAGGAGGCGCTGCGCCTCTTTATCGACAAGGGCTACGAGGCCACGACGATCGAGGAGATCGCCGCGGCGGTCGAGATCTCTCCCAGCACCTTCTTCAATTACTTTCCGAGCAAAGAAGCGGTCGTCTTTCAAGACGACCTCGATCCGCTGATCTTCGCGGCCTTCAACGCGCAGCCTGCCGAAGTGAGCCCGATTACGGCCTTGCGCAACGCGATCCGCACGGTGTTCTCCCGGATTCCGCCTGACGAGCGCGCGATGATGCAGGCGCGAACGGCACTTGTCCTGTCGAGCCCGGAGCTGCGGGCCGCGACGCTGAATCAGTTCGCGGAGCTGGTCGACCAGTTCGCCGATCTGCTCGGAAAACGCGTCGGGCGCAAGTCCACTGATTTCGCGGTGCGCAACATGGCCGGTGCCTTGCTCGGAGTGATGATGGCCTCCTACTTCGCCGCCGCCGCGGATCCTCATTCGGACCTGATCGCGGTGCTCGACAAGTCGATGGCGCATCTCGAAGCGGGCCTGCCCCTCTGAGCAAGGAATCGGCCGGGTTGGTGCTCTACCGGCACCGCGACGGCAAGGCCGAAGTCCTCCTCGTCCATCCGGGCGGACCGTTCTGGGCCCGCAAGGACGACGGCGCGTGGTCGATTCCGAAAGGCGAGATCGGCCCCGGCGAAGCGCCGATCGACGTTGCGCGTCGAGAGTTCGAGGAGGAGCTCGGCGCGAAGGCCCCGGATGGCGATCTTTGGCCGCTGGGTCTGGTCCGGCAAGCCGGCGGGAAGCTGGTCAGGGCTTGGGCCGCACCCGGCGACTTCGACGTCGACGGCCTGGAGAGCATGACCTTCGAGCTGGAGTGGCCGCCGAGGTCAGGCAAAAAGCGGGCGTTTCCCGAGGTGGACAGGGCCGCGTGGTTCGACCTCGAAGAAGCGCGCCGGAAGATCCTTGCCGGCCAGGCACCATTCATCGACCGGATCGAGCAGATCGTGTAGGGCCCGTTACCAGGGCACCGGCCGGCCGTCGCGGAAGAAACCGCCGGTCGGTCCATCGTCCGAAAGCTCGACCGCCCAGAGCACGGAAGCGGCGCCTTCGCTCACCGGACGGCCCCCCGCCCCGCCCATGTCGGTGGCGACCCACCCGGCACCGAGTTGACCAGTGAGCCGAGCACGACCGTGTAGTCGCGCTGCGCGAGCTGGCGTACGACCTCGAGACCGATGCCCCGACTGGCGCGGTGACGATCGCGATGCGGCGGCCTGCCACGAATAAAGGCTATGCGCGTTCGGTTTCTGCATACGTAGAGCGAGGCAGGCGAATGTTTGTAGCCTTCGGAGCGAGATGAACCCAATACGAGTCGAAGCGGACGGAACGACCGACCTGGCGCACGTCTATCTCTGGCTTTCGCGACACCGCGGACAGGTGGTGCAGCTCGATCGCAGCCGGCGGCTTGCATTTGGTGTTCCGATCTCCGGCGCTCGCGCGGTGATCGCCGCGGTCGTGCTGCATGACGACGGGCAGCCCGGCACGCAGGTTGGCGGAGTGCTTCGAGCGCTCGCGAGCCGCACCAACGCGGAGCCGGTGCGGCTCGTGTTCGAGGGGCGATCGTTGGCGCGGGTCTCGCGCGAAGAGGCCAGTGCCTCCGCGACGCGCCTGCTCGACGAGATAGCGACCCTGGTCGCCGACGACGAGCCTGTCGCGCACGTCGCCTAGAGGCGCGGCCGGAAAAGCCGTCGGCGGATCTTCGGCGCCCATGCGGCCCATCTCCGGGTTCAGCGCCTGCGCTGCTCGCTCACGAATCTCCGATGCGCTCGCTGCGCTGCTCGGCGCTTCACCCGGATCTGGACCACCTGGATCGCCGAATCTCTCGCCGAGGGTTTTCGGCCGCACCTCAGGAGTCCGCCGCGCGTCGGTAACATCGCGCGGGTGGCCAAGACCGACCCGCACGATCCCGGAATCGAGGTTGCTCGCAAGCGAGCCGAAGAGACCGGCGACATCGCCAAGTCGCCGATCCTCGCCGGCAAGGGCGAGGTGAGGTTCGGCACCGCGAGCTGGACCGACCCGACGATGACCGCGCCGGGGGTCTTCTATCCCAAAGGCCTCAGCACCGCGGAGGAGAGGCTTCGCTACTACGCGAGCCAGTTCCCCATGGTCGAGGTTGACGCGACGTACTACGCCCTGCCGAACAAGCGGACCGCGGAGGCGTGGGTCGAGCGCACGCCGAACGATTTTGTCTTCGACATCAAGGCGCACGCGCTCATGACGGGACAGCCGACCGAGGTGTCACGCCTGCCGAAGGCGATCAAGGACGAGCTGCCGGCCGCGCTTGGCGAGAAGAAGCGCATCTATCGCAAAGACCTGCCCAACGAGCTGCTCGACGCGGTCTACGAGCAGTTTCGCGAAGCGCTCGAACCGCTCATCGAGGCGGGCAAGCTGGGCGCCGTCTTCGTGCAATTTCCGAAATGGGTGTTTCCTTCGAACGAAGCTCGCGAGCTCATCCTCGAGACCCGTCTGCGCCTCGAGCTTCCCATCGCCGTCGAGTTCCGGCACGGCAGCTGGTTCAACGAGAAGAATGCCGAGCGGACCGTGAAGTTTCTCCAGGACAACAAGATCCCGTACGTCGCGGTCGACGAGCCGCAAGGGTTCAAGAGCTCGGTGCCGCCAGTCGTCGTCCCGACGTCGGAAGACCTTGCTGTTTTCCGATTCCACGGACGGAACGAGGGGAACTGGGAGAAGAAGGACATCCCACCTTCAGAGCGCTTCCGCTACCTGTACGACGAGGATGAGCTGGCCGACTGGACGCCGAAGATCGCAAGCGTCGCAAAGGTGACCAAGCAGACGCACGTCGTCTACAACAACTGCTACTCGAACTACGGGACGACCAACGCACGGGAAGCCGCGCGCCTCCTGGCGGAGATGCAGGACTAAATATGAGAGGAAACCCATATGGTTTCCTCTCATCGACCGGGCGCTTCGCGCCGGGTCTGCTCTCCTTCCGGTATACGGTTCGGACTTTGCTGAGTAGGCAGTCGGGGCGATGTTTGGCAGACGAATAAGACAAAGTCGCTGCCGGGATGAACCCGGCCGCCAAGGCGACGCCAGTGTTTACCTTCTAAGCCGTGTGTTTGTCCAACCAGGCGTGCAACGGCGCGCCGTCGCGCCAGACCTGGGCCACTTTGTCGCGCGCCTTCGGGGTGGCGATCCACGGCTCGACCGGCCACCGCTTCCAGTAGATGAGGTATTTGTGCCGCAGAAGGTCGCCGCGCGGGTGGTCCTGCGGGTAGGGCTGCGGCACGCGCTTGAGCTCCTGCCCGTCGACTTCGTAGCCCTTCTTGCGGAGCTCGGCGACGAGCGCGACGACCTCCTTCCCTGACCGGTCCGCTGCGATCGCCTCTCGCAACCGCTTGAGCTGCGCGTCCTCGAGCATGTATCGGCCTCCCGCGGCGACCAGCCCCTCGGCGTTGAGCGCGACGTAGCCGCCGCTCTTGACGTCGGCGTAGATGTTCAGCTTGTACGGCGACTTGTCCGCGGAGAAGCGGATGTCGCGATTCGGTCGCGAGACGCGGCGGGCCGGGCCGAACTCAGGCTCGAGGTCTGCCAGCAGCGCGATCAGCGGGGCTTTGATCTCGTCGTCGTACTGGCCGCGGTGGGCATCGAAATAGGCCTTGTTGTTGTTCATGCGCAGGCCGGAGAAGAAGCCTACGAAGTCTCCCTTCCAGCCCTTGAACTGGCCCGCCACAGCGGCCACTGTAGCCCAGGAGTTACCCAGAAAGGGCCGCCCGCGATCGGGCGGCCCTCACGCACGTCCGCGGCTACTCGACCGCGATACCTTCCTGGTCGTCGCCGTCAGGGACGGCTGCATTCTGGATCCGGGTCAGCGCTCCACCCGGACCGATGCTGAACGCGTGAATGGAGCTCGACGTCCCGCTCTGGACATAGAGGAACTGTCCGCCGGCCGCTACCGAGTCGGTCGCGCCCGGGATGTTTGACGCCGCAACCGGGTTGATCAGCACAACATTGCCGTTGCCCTTGACCCGGAACTGGCTCACGTCGCCGCTCCCCGTGTTCGAGGTGTAGACAAATCCGGCCGCATCGGTCGCCCAGCAGAGGGCGGCCTGGGTGTCACTGACCGGCGCGCTTACGGGTGTGATGGTGTTGTCGGCGTTGACGGTGAACGTCTGCAGCGCGCTGGTGCCCGCGAAGTTGAGGACCAACCGGCCAGCGTGATCGAAGACGAAGGCAAACGGTACGGGCGAAGACGCGGCGTTTTTGACCGGCGAGGCGGACAGCCGGCCCTCATCACCCACTGAGAAGACGTCGACCGTGCCGTGGGTCTTGGTCGTCACGATCAGGTGCTCGCCGTCGGGGGTGAAGCCCACCTCGGCGGGAGAAGAGAGGAAGAACGGGTTCGGTGCGTTACCCAGCTGGAGGGATCGTGTCGAGCCCTCGATCGGGTGCAGCCGGTCGTTGTCGATTTTGTAGCCGGACACGTAGCCCTGGCCGCCGGCGTCGAGCACGTAGACGATGTCGTCATGCACGGCGAAGCTGCTCGGGAAGGGGCCGCCCGAGGAAAGAACCTGCGTCAGCTCGAGCTGATCGCCATGGACCCTGAAGACTGAGATGGTGCCGCTGCCGCCGTTGACCGAAAGCAGCAGGTTGGCCTCGCGGACGAGCACGAGCGACCCCTGCGATGCGATTGGGTCCGAGCCCGCACCGCTCTGCCGGCCACCTTGCCCGCCGGTCGGGTAGCTCGTGAGGTACGTCAACGAGCCGTCGCCGTTGCGGTGGTAGGCCGCGATGGCGTTGCCCTCGAGGTCGTTGGTCTGGACGAACACGGCCCGGCCGGCCGTGCCATCCCCGCCTTGATCGGCTTGCGCCGGTACGGCTGCGCCGATCGCCGCCGCCGCGATGGCGACCAGCAATCCAAACAAACGAATCGGACTCTTCATCTACACGCCTCCTTGCGCGAAATCTGTGGATTTGCGCATGAGGCTGACGGGGGCGTATTTACGTGCGATGAAGCGCGGTCACAAAACTGAAATAAACCGAATCAACCGACATCGCCCTGGCGGCCGGGTTCAACCCGGCCGCGACTATGCCTCAAACGTCTGCCAAACGTCGCATCGAGTAGCTATTCAAACAATCCAAACCGTATTCCGGAAAGAGAGCAGGCCCGTCGCGCAGCGACCTACCTACTTGGGGCCCCCCACGGGGACACCTCTGGGTTCCCTCTCATAACCCCGTTGGGAGGCTGAACCAGAAGCGGGTGGTGTGGTCTCTCGATTCGGCGCCCACCTTGCCGCCCGACGCCTCGACGATCTGTTTGACGATGGCAAGCCCGATCCCTGCGCCGCCGCGCGCGGCGTCGCGCGATTTCTCCACTCGATAGAAGCGGTCGAAGATGTGAGGCAGGTCCTCGGCCGGAATGCCGTCACCGCTGTTGGTGATGGAGACCAGCACGGAAGAGCGGCTGGATTCGGCCTCGATGGAGGCATGGCCTCCGCGAGGCGTGTAGCGCGACGCGTTCTGCAGGAGATTGCCGAGCACCTGGGCGAGGCCGTCCGGCTCGGCTCGCACCGTGAGGCGCTCCGGGATCGCGAGATCGACCGCGATTTCTTTGGCCTCGAACGCCGGGCGCGCGACTTCGTACGCTGAGCGCACCGCCTGGTCGATCCGGACTTCCTCGTAGGCGAGCGCGCGGCCGGGGTGTTCGTTGTCGGCGAGCGCATCGAGCGAGCGCGAAAGGCGCACGAGCCGCTGCGCCTCCTCGTGGAGCGAGCCGAACTGTTCCGGAGTCGGCGCGATGACGCCGTCGCGAAGCGCCTCGAGATATCCCTGGAGGTTGGTCAGTGGAGTCCGGAGCTCGTGCGCAGCGTTGACGATGAAGTCCCTTCGTTCGCGCTCCTGGTCGGACAGGCTGTGCGCCATCCGGTTGAAGGAGTCGGCGAGCGAAGCCAGCTCGTCCGGGCCGGCGCGCGGCACGCGAGCGTCGTAGTCGCCGGCGGCGATCCTCTCCGCGGCGGCCGCCATCTGGCGCAGCGGCCGCGCGAGGCGCGCCGAAAGGACCACGGCAAGGATCGCGCTGACGAGCATCGCGATGACCACGGCGATCCCGAAGATCGTGGCCACGCCGTGATCGAACATCGACTGCGCTTCCGCGGCAGGGGTGCCCGCCTGGATCATCAAGCTGCTGAAGGTGGATTGGGCCACGACGAGCACGCCGATCGCGATGACCGCGATGGCGATGAGCGCAACCAGCACCGAGACGAGCGTGATGCCGGTCGCGAGGCTGCGCAGCCGGCGCATGGTTATGCGACCGCGCGGTAGCCGAGACCGCGCACGGTCACGATGTAGCGCGGAGTGCCGAGGTCCTCACCGAGCTTGTCTCGCAGCCTTCCGATGTGGACGTCGACGGTCCGCTCCAGGGCGTCGCCCTGGTGCGCGCCGTACAGCGAATCGAGCAGCGCCTGGCGGGTCATGACGCGACCGCGCGCCTGGACGAGCGCGACCAGCAGCCGGAACTCCGCCGGCGTGAGCGGCAACGCCTGACCCCCGCGCTTGACCTCGACGCGATCCAGGTCGATCGCGAGGTCGGCGTGCTCGAGGACTCCGTGCGACGCGCCTGCGCCGCCGTCCCGCGCGCGGCGAAGGACGGCCTTCACCCGGACCACCAGCTCGGCCGGTGAGAACGGCTTCGCCAGGTAGTCATCCGCCCCCTCGTGAATCCCATAGACGCGATCTGCCACAGCGCCTCGGGCGGACATGATCACGATCGGCACGCGCGAGCGCTCGCGGATGATTCGCATCAGGGCCAGACCGTCGAGCTCCGGGAGCATCAGGTCGAGCACGATCAGGCTCGGGTGAAAGTCGGTGAAAGCCCGCATCGCCGCCGGTCCGTCCGGTGCCGTGATCACGCGAAAGCCTTCGCGCTCGAGGTACGTCTTGACCAGCGAGACGATCTTGGGGTCGTCGTCGACGACCAGGATCGGCATCGCCATATGGCCCTCCATCGTAGGCGGACCTTACGTGGCCAATGTGACGGCCGTTTGAAGCGGCGATACTGGCCGAAGCGATCAACACCACACAGCTGGAGGGCGGCCGATGGCAGAGGCGATTCACACGACGAGGTTTCCAGGCGAGACGGACGCGTACCGGGAGGCGCGCAACGACCTCCTGAGGGACGAGATGGATCTGCGGCGCAAGATCGAGGCGGTGGCCGCGAAGCGCCGAAGCCTGCCCCTTGGCGGGGAGGTCAAGACCGACTACGTTTTCGACACTTCGTCACCAGGCGACAGGAGCTTCAAAACCGTGCGCCTCTCCGAGCTCTTCGCCCCGGGCAAGGACAGCCTGTTCATCTACAACTTCATGTTTCCGGAGCGCGTCGACAGCGACACTCCATGCCCGACCTGCACGTCGATCATCGACGCGGTCGACGGGGCGTCCCGGCATCTGGTGCAGCGGATCAACTTCGCCGTGGTGGCTAAGGCTCCGATCGACAGGTTCCGGGAGCATGGCAACCGTCGCGGTTGGCGGCATGCGGTGCTGCTGTCGTCGGCCGGAAACACGTTCAATCGTGACTATCACGCCGAAGAGCCAAGTGGCCAGCAGTCGCCTTTCGCGCACGTCTTTACGCGGCGCGGCGGCAAGATCCACCACACGTGGAGCAGCGAGCTGTGGTTCGCCAAGAGCGACCCGGGCCAGGACATGCGTCACGTCGACTTCATGTGGCCGATGTGGCACATCTTCGACACCACGCCGGACGGCCGCGGCACCGACTGGGGGCCCCAGCTCGAGTACTGAGCGCCGTCAGCCGCCCCTCATCTCTCTGTCGTATTCCGGGAAGTAGCGCTGGATCACGGCGAGGTCGAAGCTCCTCAGGATCGAGCTCGCCGGCTCGCGCCGGAGCAGGAATTCGAAGCTGCGGGCCACGAGATCCTCGACATCCCCGCGCGGCGAGCCCGTGCTGTGGCCCCATCGCTCCAGGTCGGCGCCAGTCACGGTCACCACGTGCTCCGTCCGATGGCCGCCCTGGTCGACCGTGACCTGACAGGACCAGACCCCACCCTCGAGCTGGGCTCGCACCTCAACCATGAGCTTGATTCCTCACGATATTTAAGAGACGCACACGTCAAGCAATTGATAATTGACAAATGTTTGCGGGCCAGCTCATGGACGCGATCCCGGCGGCCCTCCTCGTCTATGACGCCCAAGGCGTCGTGGTCGACGCGAACGACGCGGCGCTTGCGGTCCTCGGCCTGAGCAAGACGGACCTTATCGGTTCCAGCGCGGACGGCGCGAACTGGCTGGTCGTGGAGTCTCCGCCCGACACGCCGCTCACGGTCCATCCCGCGGTCGCGGCGATCAAAAGCCGCCAGGCGGTGCGCGGCGTGCTGGTCCGGGCGCACAGGCCTGACGGGGCGGACGTCTGGCTCCAGGTGGACGCCGTCCCAGAGGAAAGTAATCCAACTTACGGAATGCGCGTGGTCGCGAGCCTCACCGACGTCACATATCTCATCTCTCACAGCCGGGTCACGAGGCGCTCCTCGGGCGATCACATCGTGGACGAGGTCACCGACCAGCTCGCTCAGACGCGGCTCGAGCCCCGCGCGATCCTGACCACGCTTACCCGAACCCTCAGCCGGCTGAAGCCCGGCACCTGGATCGCGTCCCTGATGGGCAAGGATCCGACGGACATGCTCGTCGTCGCGAGCAACGACTACGACGACGGGCATGAGGATTTCGCGGCCGAATACGTCGACGCAATGAAGGCGGGAGGACACCTCAACGCGACTCCCCTCTCCTCGGGGGTGATCGAATCCGGACAGCCGCTCGTGATCCCGAATATCTCGGTCGGCGAGCTGATGGGGCACTTGAACGACGAGGTCCGCGACTACCTAGACAAGAACCCCTGGCTTGATGCCGACGTGCAGCTCGGCATCATCGTCGTGCCGATGCGGGCACGTGGAGCGACTATCGGCACCCTCGGCCTGTTCGAGCGCCGGACTTCGAATCCGATGTCGCCGAAAGACATCACGTGGATGCAGGCGATCGCGGACAGGGCCGGCCTCGCCGTCGAGAACGCTCAGCTGTATGAGGACGCCGTCAAGAGGCTGGAACGGCTCACGGCCCTGCAGAGCGTGAGCCTGGCCGTCAGCGCCAGCCCCGACCTGCGCCTGACCTTGAAGGTGATCCTTGACCACGTCACGTCCCAGCTCAAGGTCGACGCGGCCGACGTGCTGCTCCTCGACGAGGTCGACAACACGCTGACCCTGGCGGCGAGCACGGGCTTCCTCGCCACCGCGGTGCCTGACTACCGGCTGCCCGCGGATGAAGGAATTCCCGGACGGGCGGTGATGAGCCGCCGGATCGAGACCGTCACCGCCCTAAGCGCCTTCTCACAGTTCCGCCGACGATCGCTCTTCGCCAGGGAGGGCTTCAAGACGTACGGAGCGGTGCCGCTCGTGTCGCGCGGCAAGCTGCTCGGCGCCCTCGAGGTCTTCCACCGCTCGGCTTTGAGCCCTGATCAGGAGTGGGTGGCGTTCCTCGACGCC
>DATNMQ010000092.1:0-9334 GCA_035602465.1 Candidatus Sulfotelmatobacter sp.
ACGTCCACCGGATATGTCCCGCTCGAATACCCGGCTGTGGCATCGCTCGAAATGACCAACGCGCTCGTCGAGGCCGCCGAGGCGTCAGGCGTGCCGTACCACGTGGGGCTGCTGCGCTCCGTCGACGCGCTCTACTCCGACCTGATGCCCGACACGATGCCGCGGCCCCACATCCGTGAGGAGCTGGAGATGTGGTCGAGGGCCGGCGTGCTGAGCAACGACATGGAGTCGTCGACGCTCTTCATCGTGGCGCGGCTGCGCAAGCTGCGCGCCGCCACCATCAACCTCTGCGTGGACGAGCTCGGCGCGGGAGAGATCCAGCATCTCGACCCGTCGTACATGGACCGGATGCTGAAGGTCGCGGTCGACGCCTTGCGGCGCCTGATCGCGCGCGACGCGCGTGCCCCTAAGCGTCAGTAAGCATCCGCTGGTCGCGGACAGCCTGCGAGGGCTGCGCGACAGCACGACGCAGCCGGACGAGTTTCGGGCCCTCGCGCGCAACGTCATGACGATGCTCCTGTACGAGGCGACGGCTGACCTGCCGGTCAAACGCAGCAAGGTGCAGACGCCGCTGGCCGAAGCCGACGCGATAGAGATCGCGGCCGAGGTGGTGGCGATACCAGTGCTTCGCGCCGGCCTGGGTCTGCTGGCGCCGGTGATGGAGCTTCTGCCACGCGTCAGCGTCGGGTACATCGGCCTCGAGCGCGACGAGCAGACCGCGGTGGCGCGGATCTACTACAACAAGCTGCCGAAGCTGCAGGGCAAGATCCCGCTCCTCCTCGACCCGATGCTGGCGACAGGCGGGTCGGCCGCGCAGGCGCTCGACATGATCAAGGAGGCGGGCGGGCGCGACGCGCGGATGATCTGCATCGTGGCCGCGCCGGAGGGTGTCAAGGTCCTGGCGGAGCGCCACCCGGAGGTCGACATCTACACGGCGGCCCTTGACGAGCGGCTGAACGACCGCGCCTACATCGTGCCCGGCCTGGGCGATTTCGGCGACCGACTGTTCGGAACGGGCTGAACCTAGCCAGGGTATTCGACGCCGGAGCCGGCACTCGCGGATTTCAATTGATCAAATAACCCGCCGCGTCCGGCACTCGCGTCCCGGCCATCGGGAATCTAGCCGAACTTCGCCTCGTAGGCGGTCTTGTTGCACCACTTCAGCTCTGCGTCGGTCATGCCGATTCCTGACATCAGCTCGTACTCGTGGCTCAGCGTCGTGGTGGCGACCGTGCGGGAGTCGGTGCTTATGGTGCATCGCACGCCGGCCCGGACCAGGCGCGGCAGCGGGTGATCCGCGAGCGCCAGGACCGCTTTGCACTTCCAGTTCGCCGTCGGGCACATGTCGAGGACGATACCTTCGCCGCGCACCCTCTCCACGATTCGCGGGTCGCGTGCTCCGATCACACCATGCGCGATTCGTTCGACGCCGAGGTCCAGAGCCTCTTCCACGCTCGCGGGCTCCCCGGCCTCGCCGGCGTGGCATGTGAGATGCAGGCCGGCAGCGCGTGCGGCTTCGAACGCTGGTTTCTGCGGCGCAGCCGGATAGCGCACCTCGTCCCCGGCGAGGTCGAAGCCCACCACGCCGCGCCCGGCGAACCGGCCGGCCTCGCGCGCGAGCGCGACGTTTTCATCGCGCGTGTGCTGGCGCATCGCGCAGACGATGGCGACCGCGGCGATCGGGCCGGAGTCCAGTCCCGCGAGCACGGCTCGGATGACGCGCTCGACGTCCAGCCCACGCCGCATGTGCAGGCGCGGAGCCCACCGCACCTCCAGGTAATCGATGTTCTCCACGGCAGAATCGACGCACAGCTCGTACGCGATGCGCTCGAGTGCACTCTCCGTCTGCATGACGGCGATCGCGTCCTCGAAGTACTTGATGTATTCGGCCTGGCTCGGGCAGTCATCGGGCGCCACCATGCGAAGGCCCTTCTTGCCCGACAGCTCTTCCGCGGTCGAGAGTCGCACCGCTCCGTCGAGGTGGCAGTGCAGCTCGGCTTTCTTCCAGCCGAGGTACTGCGACTCGAGTGCTATGTCAGCGAATAGATATCAGGGAGCTCGCGATACAGCCCGGCGTAGTCGAGGCCGTAGCCGATCACGAACCGGTCGGGAATCACAAAGCCGGTGAAATCGATCTTCACCTCGACCTGGCGCCGCGCCGGCCGGTCGAGCAAGCCGGCGAGGCGGACCGAGGCCGGCCCCAACCGCTTGATACGTTTTGCGATCGCGGTCACGGTCACGCCCGAGTCGATGATGTCCTCGACCATGAGCACGTGGCGCCCCACCAGTGGGCCCTCGACCATGTGCGCCAGGCGCAGGCGACCGTTGCTCGACGTCCCCGTCGGGTAGCTCGAGGCGCGGACGAACTCGAGCTCGGCGGGGATGCTCAGGCTGCGGAGCAGGTCGGCGGCGAAGACCGTCGCACCTTTCAGGATGACCACCATGACCAATGGGGTGTCGATCTCCGCGTAAACCTCGGAGATCTGGCGTCCCAGCCGCCGGACGCGGCGAGCGATCTGGGCGGACGAGATCATCGGTTTGCCGCCTCGCGGCTCTGCCTGCCTGGCAGGTACTGGTTCCGAGGTTTCGACCGGGACGGGCCTGGTGAGGACCTCAGTCATGCAATTGCCATTCTAAAGACGTCCCCGGTGCAGTATTGCCGGATGGGCGAGGTGGTCGTGTTGGGCAGCATCAACATGGATCTCGTGGTGCGGGTGCCGAGCCTCCCGCGTCCTGGCGACACCGTGCTCGGCGATCGGCTTCTCACGATCCCTGGTGGCAAAGGTGCCAACCAGGCGGTCGCGGCCGCGAGGCTGGGTGCCTCGGTGCGGATGATCGGGCGAGTGGGCCGTGACCTGTTTGGAGCCGACCTGATCGCCGGATTGAAGCAGGACCGCGTGGACACGTCAGGCGTCACGGTCGATCCGGCCCAACCAAGTGGAGCTGCATTGATAGTGGTTGACTCGAGCGGTCAGAACACGATCACCGTGGCGCCCGGCGCCAACTCGGCCGTCGGCGATGAAGAGGTCACGCGGCTCCGAGATGGGCTTCGCCCAGACGATGTGGTCATCCTGCAGCTCGAGATCCCCATTGCCGCGGTGCTGTCCGCCATCAGAGCTGCGCACGACGCGGGCGCGCGCGTGATCCTGAATGCCGCGCCGAGCGCGGCGATGGTTGGTTTGCCGGTGCCAGACGTCGATCTCTTGATGGTCAATGAAGGCGAGGCCGAGGAGCTGGGCCGAGCCAGGCTGCGGAGGTCGGTGCGCGCAGTGGCCGTCACGCTCGGCGCGGAAGGCGCGATGCTTTACGAGAGAGACCGCACGACGCGCATTGATCCGCGACGGGTCGACGCCGTCGACAGCACCGCCGCCGGTGACGCGATGGTCGGAGCCGCTGCCTTTTCGCTGGCGCGTGGTTCGACCATCGCTGACGCCATCAGGCTGGGCGGCGCGGCCGGCGCAGCCGCCGTGACCAAGGTCGGAGCCCGGCCCTCCCTTCCGCGGCCGGACGATCTCAAGCGCCTGTTCGGCATCGATATCGAAGGCACCTTTAGCCGGGCCAAGGTTTGACCAGGCGCATCATCCTCGACTGCGACCCGGGCCACGACGACGCCATGGCCATCCTCCTGGCGCGCGGGACGCCCGAGATCGAGCTAGCCGCCATCACGACGGTCGCCGGTAATCACACGCTCGACCTGACCACTCTCAACGCTCGCCGGATCTGCACGCTGGCCGGCATCACCGATGTTCCCGTTGCGGTTGGCTGCTCGGCGCCCCTCGTCCGTCCGCTCGTGACCGCAACCGAGATCCATGGCACGACGGGGCTGCAGGGCCACGCATGGGGTGAGCCCACGGTACCCGTGATACGCGAGCATGCGGTCGACCTGATCATCGAGCTTGTGATGGCGGCACCGGGCGAGATCACCCTGGTGCCGACAGGGCCGCTTACGAACATCGCGGTCGCGCTGCGCAAGGAGCCGCGGATCGCAGAACGCGTGCGCGAGGTCGTTCTGATGGGCGGCTCATACACTCGCGGCAATGTCACGCCGGCGGCGGAATTCAACGTTTACGTCGACCCGGAGGCTGCCGCTGCGGTGTTCGCGGCGGGTTGGCCGCTGACGATGATCGGCCTCGACGTCACCCATATGGCGAACGCGACCGCTGAGGTGCTGGCGCGGATCGGGGCGCTGGGAAAGGATCTGGCGGCGGCGGTGGTCGGAATGCTGGCGTTCTATCGGGATCGGCAGCTGCACGAGTTCGGCACCGCGTCGCCGCACGTTCACGATCCGTGCGCCGTCGCTTGCGTGGCCAGGCCCGACCTCGTGAGCTGCAGCGAGGCGCGGGTCGAAGTGGAGCTGGCCGGGGCGTTCACCAGAGGCATGACGGTCACCGACTTTCGGATGCGCGCCGGTGTGACTCCGAATGCGATGGTCGGTACCAGCATCGACGATGCGGCTTTTTGGGACATGTTCGTCGCGGCCATCGAGCGGATACCAACGCGAACGACGGCCTGAGGCCTAGACCCCGATCGGGTGCCAGACGGTCTTCATCTCCATGAAGGCGGCGATCAGATAAGGACTTCTCTCGTCCTCTGTGAGCTTGATCACACGCTTTACGTTGCCTGCCGCTGATTCCTCGATTGCTTTGATTTCGTCGGTGGTGCATCCGGCGGCGTCGATTGCGTTGATGTCCATGTGCGATGCAAGCCACGGCAGCAGCTCTTTGCGCTGGCCGCTGAGGATGTTGACGACGCCAGCGGGCACGTCGCTGGTCGCCATCACCTCGGCCAGCGTGAGAGCCGCCAGCGGGTGCGACTCGGCCGCAAGCGCGACCACGGCGTTGCCCCCGCACAGGGCCGGCGCGAGCCTCCGCACGAGGCCCGCCAGCGGGGCATCCTCGGGAGCGATGATCGCCACCACGCCGGTCGGTTCGGGGATCGTGAAGTTGAAGTAGGACCCGGCGACCGGGTTCACCGTGCCGGTGACCTGGGACAGCTTGTCGGTCCATCCCGCATACCAGACGAGTGTCTCGACCGCCTGGTCGAGCTCGCGGCGCGCCCGCGCGCCGCCGCCAAGCAATTCGATGAACTGCGACGCGCGGCTGTCGAGCATCTCGGCCGCGCGGTACAGGATCTGTCCGCGGTTCATCGCCGTGCGTCCGGCCCAGCCGGGGAACGCCGTGCGGGCGGCGCGGACCGCGTCGCGCATGTCCTTGCGCGAGCCGCGAGGCACGTTGACCTTCCCATCGGGCCGGTACGCGCGCCCCGACTCGGAGCGCACGAACTCGCCGTTGACGAAGAGCTTGTAAGTCTTGCGGACATCCATCAGCTCAGCTCCACGTACGGCAGCAATCCGTGCACGCCACCCTCGCGGCCGAAGCCGGACTCCTTGTAGCCGCCGAACGGCGAGGTCGGGTCGAAGCGGTTGAACGTGTTCGCCCACACGACGCCCGCGCGCATCCGCTCCGCCATCCACAGGATGCGCGAGCCCTTGTCCGTCCAGACGCCCGCGGAGAGTCCGAATGGAGTGTTGTTGGCCTTCTCGACCGCCTCGTTCGGCGTTCGGAACGTGAGAACCGAGAGCACCGGTCCGAAGATCTCCTCGCGCGCGATGCGATAGGACTGCGCGACGTTGGTGAACAAGGTCGGCGGAAACCAGAAGCCGCGCTCTGGAATCCGGCACTCGGGCTGATAGAGCTCGGCGCCCTCTTCGATGCCCGACTCGACGAGGCCCTGGATCTTCTCGAGCTGCGCCTTCGAGTTGATCGCGCCGATGTCCGTGTTCTTGTCCAGCGGGTCGCCGAGGCGCAGCGTCGACAGCCGTCGCTTCAGCTTCTCGAGCAGCGGCTCGGCGATCGACTCCTGCACGAGGAGGCGGCTGCCCGCGCAGCAGACGTGACCCTGGTTGAAGTAGATCCCGTTGACGATGCCCTCAACCGCCTGGTCGAGCGGCGCGTCTTCGAACACGATGTTCGCGGCCTTGCCGCCGAGCTCTAGCGTGAGCCGTTTGCCAGTCCCGGCGATGGAACGCTGAATCATCTTGCCGACCTCGGTCGAGCCGGTGAACGCGACTTTCTTCACGTCGGGATGCGTGACGAGCAGCGAGCCCGTCTTGCCCGCGCCTGTGATGATGTTGACCACGCCCGGCGGCAATTCCGCCTGCATGCAGATCTCGGCGAACAGCATCGCGGAGAGCGGCGTGGTCTCGGCCGGCTTCAGTACCACGGTGTTGCCCGCCGCCAGGGCCGGCGCGATCTTCCACGCGAGCATCAGCAAGGGGAAGTTCCACGGGATCACCTGGCCGGCCACGCCGAGCGGTCTCGGCTTGCGGTTGGGGAACGCCCACTCGAGCTTATCGGCCCAGCCCGCGTAGTAGAAGAAGTGAGCGGCGCTCAGCGGGATGTCGACATCGCGCGATTCCTTGATCGGCTTGCCGCCGTCCATCGTCTCGACCACCGCGAGCTCGCGTGACCGCTCCTGGAGCAGGCGCGAGATGCGGAACAGGTAGCGCGCCCGGCGTGACGGCGCGAGATGGGCCCACGAATCGAATGCCTTGCCGGCGGCCTTCACCGCGCGGTCGACGTCGACCTCGTCCGCCTCCACGACCTCGGCCAGCTTCATCTCGGTGGCCGGGTTGATGGTGGGGAAGCGCTTCTTGCTGTGACCGTCCACCATTCGGCCGCCGATGAAAAGCCCGTAACGGGGCTGGATCTTGACGTGGTCGATCGACTCCGGCGCAGGGGCGTACTCGAAATCCTGCTTGGCGAGCGCGGTGGACTCCTTCTTGGTGATCGCCATCAGTCGATCGTGAAGTAGTCGCCCGACTGGTATGCGCCTGTTCGCTCCTTGTCGATCTGCATCAGGACATCGTTGAGCAGCGTCGATGCACCGAGCCTCAGGCGCTCCGGCGTCATCCAGTCGGCGCCCAGCGTCTCGTACGTCACTACAAGGTAAGAAATGGCCTGCTTGGCGGTGCGGATTCCACCCGCGGCTTTGAACCCGACGGGGCGTCCCGTCTCGCGGACGAAATCGCGGATCGCCTCCATCATCACGAGGCTCACCGGAAGCGTGGCCGCGGGTTGCACCTTGCCGGTCGACGTCTTGATGAAATCCGCGCCGGCGGCCATGGCCAGGATGCTCGCGCGGCGGATCGCGTCGTAGGTCCCGAGCTCGCCCGTCTCGAGGATGACCTTCAGGTGGGCGTCGCCGCAGGCTTCTTTGACCGCGACGATCTCGTCGTAGACGCGCTGGTAGTCGCCGGCGAGGAACGCGCCCCGGTCGATCACCATGTCGATCTCGTGGGCGCCGGCCCTGACCGCCAGCTCGGTCTCCGCGACCTTGATCGACGTGAAGCTCTGGCCGGAGGGGAACGCGGTCGCCACCGAGGCGATGCGCACGGTCGTGCCGCGCAGATGGTCCACGCAGTCCGCGATGCGCAGTGGGTAGACGCAGACCGCAGCGACCGACGGGATCGTCGCGTCGCCCGCCTTGGGCCGGACCGCCTTGGCGCACATCGCTGCCACCTTGCCCGGCGTGTCCGCGCCCTCCAGGGTGGTCAGGTCCATGCACCGGATGGCCAGGTCGAGCGCCCACAGCTTGGAGGACTTCTTGATCGATCGCTTGGCCAGGGACGCCGCACGCTCGTCGGCTCCCACCTCGTCCACGCTGCGCACGCCGCCCATCAGCGAGCCGAGGTGCGTCAGCGTCAGGGCGGTCGCCATGTGGCGATTATGCGACGCGAGCCGGTCGGACCTTGGTGTCTGGTCCGCCAGGTTCTGGCCCAATCGGCGTTAAGAGATTCAACCCTTCGATGCGGCAATGGGCGGGTCGCAAGACCCGCCCCTGACATCATCAGAGCCGCATGGTCGTGAAACCCACCACGGCAGCCCTCTGGCTGACCCTTCTCGCCCTGGCCGGCGCATGCACCTCGAGCACGCCGCCCGCGCAGCCAAGCCCGACGCCCTCACCGGTGGCGACGCCGAGCTTCTCCACCCCGGCCGCGCCGCTGCCCGAGCAGCGGATGGAGACCGCGCTCCCGGCGCCGATCGAAGAGGCGGCCGCCGCCTCCGCCGGCGGAAAGCTGTACGTGATGGGAGGGTTCAACGCCGCAGGCTCGAGCCTTGCCTCCGTGTACGTGTTCGACGGGAGCAATTGGTCGACGGGGCCGCCCCTTCCCCTGCCGGTCGACCATCCCTCCGCCGCCTCCCTGGACGGCCGCGTCTATCTGGCGGGCGGCCACTCCAACGGCGCCGACAGCGCGCGCCTGCTCCGCCTCGATGGCGACCGCTGGACCGACCTGGCGATGATGCACTTCGCACGCGGCGGCCATGCCCTGGTCGCGGCCCAGGGCCGGTTGTTCGCCATAGGAGGGAACACCGCCCGCGGCAACGTCGCGGCGGTCGAGAGCTACGACCCGGCGACCAACGTCTGGTCCGCGGTGCCGGCCCTCCCCAGCCCGCGGAACCACGTGTCCGGCTTCGTGGTGGGCGGCAGCGTGTGCGTCGCCGGCGGCCGCTACCCGACCACCGCGCGTGTCGACTGCCTGGACGTGGCACACGCCACGTGGTCCCCGCTGCCCGACCTTCCGCGGGCGACCAGTGGAGCGGGCGCGGTGACGTTCCTCGGTGGCGCCGTTGTGATGGCGGGTGGCCAGAATGCAGGCGAGACCGCGATCGTCGACCAGTTCACGCGTTACACGCCTGGCAAGGCGTGGTCGACCGGCGAGACGATGCTAGTGCCGCGCCACGGCTTCGAGCTGGCGATCTTCGGGGGTCGGGCGTGGGCGTGCGGCGGGGGTACGGCGCCGGGACTGCATCCCGTGGCTACGTGTACATCACTCGGGAATCCGACGAGCGCCCCACGCGGCAAGTAGGCGCATCGTGACCGCGGTCAGCACGATGACCAGCACCGGCACGCCGTAGTTGAACTCGGGCCAGGTCAGGAAGGGCGCGTCGGTGTTGTAGACGGCCTCGAGCAGCAGGTCACCCGCCTCGATGACGGCGTAGAAGACGAGGATCACGACGTTCGCGATCAAAGCCGCGACCGGAATCGGCTCCCTTACGTAGACGAGCAGCGCGGCAAGCGGAACGGCGGCCAGGAACGGGCCGAAGAAGTTAACGATGGCCTGCCGAGTCACGTCCATCGGCTGGCTGGGTTGGGCATGCAGGGAGTAGATCGTGAAGTCGACGAGGCCGAGCCGCCATGGCCGGACGATGATCGATCCCTGCGCGCCGACGCCGTAGATGACGAGCAGGTGCATGACCTCGTGGGCGCCAAAGGCGCCGGCAAAGATGAGCACCGACAGGATCAGGACGCGAACTGCCACACGTAATCCTTA
>DATNMQ010000094.1:0-25859 GCA_035602465.1 Candidatus Sulfotelmatobacter sp.
GGCGTCACGCCGGTCTCTCGGTAGAGGTCGGCGAGGATCGAGTTCATGGTCGAAACGACCGCGTCCTGCAGCTCGCGGATCGCCTCGGGTCCATTCATGCCGTGGCTGATGCGCGAGATCACGTCCGCGCCGAACGGCGCCTGTCCGTTGAGGGTGGAAAGGACAGCGGCGGCCATCCCGGTGCGCAGGTTCATCAGCGTGCCGACCAGCGTCGTCGTGCCGACGTCGAATGCGACACCGAAGCACTCGGCGGTCGTGTCCCCGGCCTCGACCGCGACCAGGTGCTCGCCCGCCAGCACCGCCGTGACGCGGAATCCGGCTTCGCGGAAAACCGCCGGCACCGTCCGCAGCACCGCGACGTCGGCGACCATGTCGTGGCCGTCCACGGTCAGCGCGTCCTTCAGACGCTGGATGTCGCTGCGCTGGTCCTCCAGTGTGGGCTCGGCCAGCTCGAAGTACACCTTGCGCACGTTGGGGTCGAGGATGACAAGGCGGCCGAGGCCCATCGTGGCCGCCTTCGGCACCCGCAGCAGCTGGGGGACCTCGCAAATCATGTCGTCGTAGATCCGCGCCTGGCACGAAAGGCGCCAGCCTTCGGCTATCTCCGATGGGCGCAGCAATCGATGGTCCGCGGTTTCGGCATCCGGCAGGTTCTTGACCACGCGCACCTTGCACTTGCCGCACGTGCCGCGCCCTCCGCAGGTCGAGTCGATGGGAAGGCCGATCCAGTGCGCGGCGCTGAACAGCGTCGTGCCCGCGGGCACGCGCGTCGTCCTTTCGAACGGTAGGTACGTGACCTCCAGCTTCCGGGCGATCAAGACGATTCGGCCTTCGCCGTGGCCGCCGCTCGCTCCGCCCGAAAGCCGGCGATCCAGCGCATGGCGTACTCGTCGTGGCCGAGCAGCAGGTCGCCGGCGAGGACGGCGCGCCGCACCATCGGTTCGAGCGGGTTGGTGATCGCGCACGTCAGGCCCGCGTGCATCGCGAGCGGAAGGAACGCGGCGTTCACGGTGGCGCGGTCGGGCAGTCCGAACGAGACGTTGGAGGCGCCGCAAGTCATGTTGTTGCCGAGCTCGTCGCGGATCAGGCGCATCGTCTCGAGCGTGATCACGCCGCACGTGGGGTCCGCGGCAACGGTCATGGCGATGGGGTCGATGATCACGTCGTGCTGCGGGATCCCGTGGTCCGCTGCGCGCTCGATGATCCGTCGCGCGAGGGCGAGCCGCTCCTCGGGCACCATCGAGATCCCGGTCTCGTCGTTGGCCATACCGATGACGGCGGCGCCGTGCTTCTTGACCAGGGGAAGGATTCGCTCAAGGCGCTCCTCCTCCGCGGTGACGGAGTTGACGAGCGCCTTGCCCTCGTAGGCGGAGAGCCCGGCCTCGAGCGCCTCGATGATCGACGAGTCGATGCAGATGGGCAGGTCGGTCACCTCGCTGACCGCCCTGATCGCCGCCACGAGGAGCGCGGGCTCGTCGATCGCCGGAATGCCGGCGTTGACGTCCAGCATGTGCGCGCCCGCCGCGGCTTGCGCTTGCGCGTCGGCGCGCACCCGGTCCATGACGCCGTCCTTCATCTCGGCGGCGAGCACCTTGCGCCCGGTCGGGTTGATGCGCTCGCCGATGATGACGAAAGGACTGTCGCCTGAGATCACGACCTCGCGACCACGCGAGGCAAGACGGGTCTCCACCTAGCCCTTGCGGAGCGTCTCGTCGATTTTCATCACGGCCTGCTCCAGCGCTTGAGCACCCCGCGACTGACCGCTTCGATCGCCGACGAGCTCCTTCGCCATACGCGTCGCCATCGATGCGTCAGGCGCGTAGCTGTCAGCACCGACGTGCTTCGCGTACTCCTGGGTCACAGGCGCGCCGCCGACCGCGATGTGCACCTTGTCGCGCAGGCCCGCCTTGGTGAGGGCGTCGATGTTCGCCTTGAACATCGGCATGGTCGTGGTCAGGAACGCGGAGAAGCCGACGATATCCGGCTGGTGCTTCTGCACCGCCTCGACGAACTTCTCGGGCGGCGTGTTGACGCCCAGGTCGTAGACCTCGAAGCCGGCGCCCTCCAGCATGATCACGCACAGGTTTTTGCCGATGTCGTGGATGTCTCCCTTGACCGTGCCGATGACGTAGCGGCCCACGGGCTGGGCTCCGGTCTCGGCGATGAGGGGGCGCAGGATGACCAGCGCGCCCTGCATGGCGCGGGCCGCGATCAGCATCTCGGGGACGAAGAAGTCGCCCTTCTCGAAGCGGCGCCCGACCTCCTCGAGGGAGGGGATCAGCGCCTTGAACAGGATGTCCATCGGGTCCATGCCCAACCGGAGTGCTTCTTCGGTGAGCGCTTTGACCTCGGGCGCGTGGCCGTTGAGCGTGTGCTCGAACAGTTCGGCGCGGATCTCTTCTTCGCGGCTCATGTGGCGCTCATGTGTTGCGCATCGCCCAACAGATGCTCAGGGCTCAACAGTTTACGGGGCAGTGGGGTTCGCCGCAAGCGTATTGTTGCGCGGTGAGCAACCAGCCGGCTCCGACTCGCGACCTGGCCGTCCGCTCCGTGGAGCGGGCGATCACGATCCTGGACCTGCTGGCCCAGGGCGGGTGGCGGACCGGGGCCGACCTGGCCCGGGAGCTCAACGTCCACCGCTCCACCGCGCTGCGGCTGCTCGGAACGCTGGAACGGCACGCCTTCGTGGAGCGCGACCAGCGCACCGCGCGGTACCGCCTGGGCCGCAGGCTCCCTCAGCTGGCGAGCGTAGTGACCGGCGAGCTCGACCTGCGCTCCGTGGCGCGACCGGTGTGCGAGGAGCTGGCCGCCGCGTCAGGCGAAACGACCACTCTGGACGTCCTGGTCGGTGACGTGATCGTGCCGATCGAGCAGGCCACCGCGTCGACCTCGGTCGTGAGCGTCAACTGGCTGGGCCGTCGAACGCCCGTGCACTGCACCGCGAGCGGCAAGGCGATCGTCGCGTTCAGTCCCGACGCCGTACGCGAGCGGCTGCTGGGGATGGCCCTCCAAAGGGTGACGCCTCACACGATCACCGACCGCGCCGAGCTGGAGGGCCAGCTGAAGGCCGCCCGCGAGGCGGGCATCGCGCGGACCCACGAAGAGCTGGAGCTCGGGCTGGACGCGCTCGCCGCGCCGGTGTTTGGGGCTGACGGCGAGGTGGTGGCTGCCGTCGACGTGTCGGGACCGTCGCACCGGCTGAGGGACCGTCCCGAGCTGGACCGGCTGACCAGGGAAAGCGCGGCCAATCTGTCGCGACGCCTCGGCTACCGCGCAAGGCGCTCTGAAACCTAGCTGACAGACGCGGTTAACCGCCCCCTAACTGAAATCAACCGCACTACCGAACTGTGTCCTTGCAACATAGGCCCTGGCGGTGGATGATTGGCCGTGCCCACCTGGTCTACCGGTCTGGGCGCCGGGCCTTTTCTGAGGGGAAGTAAGGATGAGGATTCGTAACCTGACGCGCCATCTGGGCCTGGCCGTGGTGGCGGCTTTCGTGGTCGCTGCCTGTGGCAGCTCGTCGAGCAACAACTCCGCGACGTGCAGCGAGTCGACTGCCAAGACTGCGACGACGGCGTCCGCTTGCGGCGGAATCGACGCGCTGGTCGTGGCCGCCAAGGCCGAGGGCAAGCTGAACATCATCGCGACTCCGCCGGACTGGGCGAACTATGGCGAGGCGATCAACGGGTTCCAGTCGAAGTACGGCATCACCATCACCTCGGACAACCCGAACGGGAGCAGCCAGGACGAGATCAACGCCGTGACCCAGCTCGGCACAAGCAGCCGTGCCCCGGACGTCCTCGACATGGGCAAGGCGGTGACCCTGGCCAACCTCCAGCTATACGCCCCCTACAAGGTCGCGACCTGGGCCGACATCCTCGACAGCCAGAAGGACCCGACCGGGCTCTGGTGGCAAGACTATGGCGGCTACATGTCGATCGGCTACGACTCGACCAAGGTGCCGACGATCACAACGCTCACGGACCTTCTCAAGCCTGAGTTCAAGGGCAAGGTTGCGTTGAACGGGAACGCGAAGCAGGCCAACGCCGCCTTGCAGGGCGTCATGATGGCGAACCTCGCCCAGGGCGGCACACCGGACAACATCAGCAAGGGAGTGGACTTCTTCCACCAGCTGAAGCAAGCGGGCAACTTCTCGCCGGTGCAGGCTACGAGCGCCACCGTTGCGAACGGCACGACCCCGGTCGTCTTCGACTGGGACTACCTCTCCGCCTCGCACGGCAAAGACGTTCCAACGTGGAAGATCTTCGAGCAGAGCAACGCGATCCTCGGCGACTACTACCAGCAGGCGATCAACAAGAACGCCCCGCACCCGGCGGCGGCGCGCCTGTGGGAGGAGTACCTCTACTCCGACACCGGGCAGAACGACTGGCTGCGAGGCAAGGCCAGGCCGGTCCGGATGGCGGCGATGATCAAGTCGGGCACCATCGACAAGACGGCGGCGGCCGCCCTCCCGGCGGTCAACGGCACGCCCGTCTTCCTGACCGATGCGCAGGCCAGCGCGGCCAAGGACTACCTGGTCGCTCACTGGGACGCAGCGATGTCTTGACGATCGCCGGTAGTCCGGCCGTAAGCGCCACCGCCGGCCGCCCAATGGGCGGCCGGCGGCTTCCGCTCGACTGGATCGGCACGGTCCCCTTTCTCGCCTACGTCGCGGTATTTCTGTTTCTCCCCACCGCGATCGTCCTCGGTGGGTCGGTGTTCGACGTCAACGGGTCGCTCACCCTGATCAATTTCTCGCACCTCTCGCGCGTCTACATAGTCAAGGCGACGATCCAGACGATCAGCCTCTCTGCCTTCACGGCCGTGGTCGGCGCGATCCTCGGTGCGCTGCTTGCCTACGCAATCGCGGTGGGGAACCCCGAGGGATTGCTGCGGAGACTCACACTGTCGATCAGCGGCGTGCTGGCGCAGTTCGGAGGCGTCACGCTCGCCTTCGCGTTCATCGCAACAATCGGGCCGGCCGGTTTCGTCTATCTCTGGCTGGCCCAGCACCACGCCGACATTTACGCCGGCAGCATCTGGCTCTTCGAGCTGCCGGGGCTCGCGCTCGTGTACCTGTACTTCCAGATCCCGCTGATGGTCCTGGTCTTCATGCCCGCGCTCGACGGCATCAAGCCGCAATGGCGGGAGGCGACCGAGAGCCTGGGTGGAGGCACCTGGCACTACTGGCGCTACGTCGCGGGCCCGCTCCTGGCTCCCGCATTCCTTGGCGCGACCCTGCTCCTGTTCGCGAACTCGTTCTCCGCTTACGCGACGGCGAATGCGCTGATCAACCAGGGTCAGCCGGTTATTTCGCAACAGATCAATGGAGCCCTGAGCGGCGAGGTCGGGTCGTTCGAGCCAGGATTCGCCAAAGCCATCGCCGTCGAGATGGTCGTCATCGTGACCCTGGTCACGGTGCTCTACTCGCTGCTGCAGCGAAGGACGTCTCGATGGCTGCAGTGAGGGGAGGATTTCAGCGGTCGAAGCGCCTCAAGCTGCAGGTTTTTCGGACGGTTGTTTTACTGGCGGCGGGCCTCTTCTTCCTGGTCCCGATCGCCGCGATGTTCGAGTTCTCGACCCGCGGGGTCGGCGACAAGCCGCGGACGCTGGAGGCCTGGCAGTTGATCGGCACGTACCCCGACCTGGTCGCGGCGATCACCGCGTCATTGGAGCTGGCGGCCATCACGACGATCGTCATGCTCGTGCTGCTCGCTCCGACCATGGTGTGGGTGCGTCTGAAGATGCCCAGGTTGAGCCCGATCATGGAATTCATCTGCTTGCTGCCGTTGACCATCCCGGCGATCGTTCTCGTGGTGGGCCTGGCCCCCATCTACAACTGGATGGGCAACAACTTCAGCGACTCGATCCTGACCCTTTCCTTTGCCTATGTTGTCCTGGTGCTTCCTTACGCCTATCGCTCCCTGGAGGCCGGCCTCGCCGCGATCGACGTCAAGACCCTTACCGAGGCCGCGCGCAGCTTCGGCGCCGGATGGTTGACAGTAATGTGGCGCATCATCGTGCCCAATATCAGGAGCGCCATCCTCAACTCAGCGTTCTTGTCGGTCGCTCTGGTGCTCGGCGAGTACACGATCGCCAACAACCTGCTGTACAACAACCTGCAGGTGGAGATCGCTTTCTTGGGTCGCGCGAACGCCGGGGTTTCGATCGCGGTCGCCGTGGCGTCATTGGTCTTCGCGTTCGTGATCCTTGTCGTGCTTTCGTTCTTCAACCGTGGTCGCGGCAGGCTGCAGCTCGCCGACCTCCAGCAGGTCATGCGGACGGAGCGCGGCTGATGCCAGAGCGAACAGGCGTCGAGGTCCGGCTCGAGAACCTCAAGCGGACCTATGGCCCGGTCGTCGCTCTGAACGACCTGTCGCTCACCATCGCTCCCGGCGAGCTAGTCGCCCTGCTTGGGCCATCCGGATGCGGCAAGACCACCGCCCTGCGCCTGCTCGCCGGCCTGGAGGAGGCGGATGGCGGCAGGGTCGTGGTCGACGGCAAGGACGTCACCGGCCTGCCTACCAACCGGCGCAACGTCGGCATGGTGTTCCAGGCCTACTCGCTGTTTCCGCACATGGTGGCCTGGGAGAACGTCGCCTTCGGCCTGCAGATGCGAAAGGTCGGCACCGAGGAGCGGAAGAAACGTGCGCTCGAGACGCTCGAGCTCGTCGGCCTCGAAAAGTACGCCAACCGCTTCGCGAGCCAGCTCTCCGGCGGCCAGCAGCAGCGAGTGGCGCTCGCACGGGCCCTTGCCATCCGCCCCCAGGTCTTGCTTCTCGACGAGCCGCTCTCGGCGCTCGACGCGAAGGTGCGTGCGCGTTTGCGTGACGAGATCCGGCGCATCCAGCTCGAGGTCGGGATCACGACGCTCTTCGTCACCCACGACCAGGAGGAGGCGCTGGCGATCGCCGACAGAGTCGGCGTCATGCAGGGCGGGCATCTCGAGCAGCTCGGGCCGCCGGTCATGGTGTACTCGCGACCCGCGACGCCGTTCGTGGCCGATTTCGTCGGCTTGACGAACCGGATCAAGGGCACGGTGCGGGGCGGTGCGATCGACATCCGCGGCGCGAGTATCCCGCTGGTCGATCCGACTGCCACCGCCGGACCGGCGGTCGCGCTCATCCGGCCGGAGGCGGTGACCCTCACGAGCGATGGTGAGATGGAAGCGGGTCCGCTCGTGGGCACGGTAATCGCGGTCGCGTTCCTGGGGGCCACGAGCCGGGTCACGGTCGACCTCGGCGACACCACCGTGCTGGCGCAGGTGGCCACGTCGGCCGCGTCGCAGCACCCCGCCGGCAGCAAGGTTCGGCTGACGTTGCGGCCGGATCCCGTCCTCATCCAGAGGGAAGAGGCGGCCCCGGCCACTTCGTGAAGCCGCCCGCGCGGGCGGTACTCACGACCGAACGCCGTCTCGGGGCTGGCCCCGCCATTCGCACGGGGACGCGGGCGGCTTATCGATCGGTCGCGGAGGTGGAGGGCGAGCCGCACGCCGTCAGGACTGAGCTGATCGGCGAGCCGCGCGGAGACGTCGCGCCTTATGGCGAAGCGATCGCCTGCATCGCGCACCTCACCGACCTACACGTCACCGATGCCCAATCACCAGCGCGTTTCGAGTTCGTCAATCGCGAGGCTCAGGACGCGCGGTTTCGCGAGCTGCTCCCGATGCACCGGCCGCAGGAGACTCTCAACCCCAACGCGATCGCGGCGATCGTCCGTGCGATCAACAACATCGAGGCAGGGCCTCTCACCGGCGTCCCCGTGCAGCTCGCGGTGACGACAGGCGACGCGATCGACAACACGCAGCGCAACGAGCTCACGAACTTCCTCGCCGTGCTCAACGGCGGCGTGGTTCGGCCTGACTCGGGCGCGCCGGGCTATGAAGGTGTGCAGCTGCCTCATTGGCCGGGAGACATCTACTGGAAGCCTGACGGCGGTCCCGCCGGCGACCAGTTTCAGCACGCGCTGGGATTTCCATCCTTGCCCGGACTCCTTGAGGGGGCCGTGGAGCGGTTCCAAACGCCGGGTTTGAGCATCCCCTGGCTCGGCTGTTATGGGAATCACGAGGAGGTGTGCCAGGGCGTCGGCATCGTCACCCCGGCGCTGGCCGATGCGATGACCGGGTCCAGCAAGCCGCTCAAGCTTCCGCCTGACCTCGACCGCCACCGCGTCATGGACACCTTCGCCAACCACCCCGAGCAGTTCATGGCGGGCGACTCGGTCCATGTGCCGCCCGACCCTGAGCGCCGGCCTATCTCGAGGATCGAGTTCATCGACGCGCACTTCCGGAGCGGCGGTCATGGCTTCACTGTGGAGAGCTGCGACGAGGGTCTCGCGTACTACGCCCACGATTCCGGCCGCGTCCGCTTCATCACCCTCGACACCGTCTGCGATGCGGGCGGCGCTGACGGCACAATCGACTCGCAGCAGCTGCACTGGCTCGAGCGCCGGCTCGAGGAGGTCCATTCATCGTTTCGCTCACGCGACGGCTCGATGGTGCGGACGCGCAACGAGGATCGCTACGTGGTGGTCATGTCGCACCACGGGTATGACACGCTTTCCAATCCGCGTGGCGAGAGGCGGCCCGATGTTTTGCTCGACCTGCTGCTGCGCTTTCGAAACGTGGTGCTGTGGTTGAACGGGCACATCCACATGAATCGCATCACGCCGCGCCGGCGCGCACGGGAGGCGGGCGGCTTGTGGGAGGTGACGACGAGCTCGCTGGTTGACTGGCCGTGCCAGGCGCGAATGGTCGAGCTCTTTGCGACGGGCGACGGGCAGCTCGCGATCGCCACCACCATGCTCGACCACGACGGCGAGGGGCTGGCCGGACTGCACCGCGAGCTTGCCGCCAACGTGCCCCTCAACGGCTTCGACTCCAGGCGCGCCGGAACGCCGCTTGACCGCAATGTGATCTTGCTTCTGCCGGCGCCCTTCTAGGTTTTGTTGCGCACCGCGCGACTGTGGCGTATAGTGCGACAACGCACGTGGTGAGGGCGGTGGGTAAGCAGACCATCGGGCAGGGGCTTGCCGAGTTCCTTCGAGCTCCTCGCTACGAGATCCTTCCGACCGACGGCGCGCTGGAGAAGGTCCGGCGTCACGTCCCCAAAGAAGTGACGGTTACAGTCACCGCATCGCCTTCCAAGGGCATGCCGGCAACGATTCACCTGGCGATCCATCTCGCGCAGCTGGGCTATCACACCGTCCCGCACCTCTCGGCGCGGCTGATCCGCAACCGAGTGGAGTTGGGTCAGATCCTCGACGCGATCCGCGCGGCCGGCATCCGCAACGTTTTCGTCGTGGCGGGCGACGCACGCGAACCGGCGGGGGAGTTTCCGGACGCGCTCTCCCTGCTAGCCGCGCTTCCTCCCGATCACGGCCTGGCCGAGATCGGCATCGCTGGCTATCCCGAGAGCCACCCTTTCATCCATGACGACATGACGATCCAGGCGATGTGGGACAAGCGGCGCATCGCAACCTACATCGTGAGCAACATGAGCTTCGACCCCGAGACGATCAAGCGATGGGTCGAGCGCGTGCGCCGCCGCGGCGTCACGCTTCCGATCTACATCGGAATGGCGGGTGTGGCCGATCCGGCGCGCCTCCTGCGCCTGTCGACGAAGATCGGCGTGGCCGACGCTGCGCGCTTTCTACGCGGCCATCCAAGCTGGGTGGCCCGGATGCTTCGTCCCGGCGGTTACGAGCCGGGACGTTTCGTGACCTCGCTGCTGCCCGAGTTCGCGCAGCCAGACCTGCGAGTCGCGGGCCTCCACGTCTTCACCTTCAACGAGATCGAACCGACCGAGAAGTGGCGCCAGGAGATGCTGGCGCGCGTCGCGTAAGGAGAAAGGAAAGGGTATGGCCGCCACCACGTTTCCCTCTGACCTCGAGATCGCGCGCAAAGCGCGCCTTCTGCCCATGCCGGAGATCGCCTCCCGGATGGGCATTGGTCCGCACCTCCTCGAGCCCTACGGCCACGACGTGGCGAAGATCAAGCTCGAGGCGATAGACGAGCTGAAGGACCGGCCCAAGGCCAAGTACGTCGTCGTGTCCGCCATCACACCGACACCACTGGGCGAGGGCAAGACGACCACGACGGTCGGTCTCGGCGACGCGCTCGGCCGCATCGGAAAGCGTGCGGTGGTCGCCATCCGCCAGCCCTCGATGGGTCCCACGTTCGGCATCAAGGGCGGCGCCGCGGGCGGGGGTTACAGCCAGGTCGTGCCGATGGAGCGCCTCAACCTGCACCTGACCGGTGACTTCCATGCCGTCACCTCGGCCCACAACCTGCTGGCCGCGATGATCGACAACTACATCCACCACAGCCTCCGCGAGTTTCCGATCGACCTTCACAGCATCACGTGGCGCCGCGTGCTGGACGTCAGCGACAGGGTGCTGCGCAACGTGGTCGTCGGGCTGGGCGCGCCCGAAGATGGTGTCACGCGACAGACTGGCTTCGACATCACGGCGGCGTCGGAGGTAATGGCCGTCCTGGCGCTGTCGACCTCGCTGCAGGACATGAGGCAGCGCCTCGGCCGCATGGTCATCGGCCTCGCCCGGGACGGGCGTCCCATCTCGGCCGACTCGCTTCACGCGGGTGGCGCCATGACCGTGATGATGCTCGACGCGATCAAGCCGAACCTACTGCAGACGCTCGAGAACACGCCGGTTCTGGTCCATGCCGGGCCCTTTGGCAACATCGCCAACGGCGCGTCGTCAGTGCTGGCCGACCTTCTGGGCGTCCGCTGCGGCGACTACGTCGTCACCGAGGCGGGCTTCGGTGCCGACATGGGAGCCGAGCGGTTCTTCAACATCAAGTGCCGCACGTCGGGCCTCGCTCCAGACGCCGCGGTGATCGTCGCTACCGTGCGGGCCCTGAAAGTCCACTCGGGCAAGTACCGCGTCGTCGCGGGCAAGCCCCTGCCGCCCGAGCTGCTCCAAGAAAACCCGGACGACGTCCTCGCCGGCGCGGCCAACCTGCGCAAGCAGGTGGAGAACATCCAGATCCATGGGGTGACACCGGTCGTGGCCATCAACGCTTTTCCGGGCGACCACCCGTCGGAGCATCGAGCCATCCGCGAGCTGGCGGAACACCTCGGCGTCCGGTCGGCGGTGTGCAACAACTTCGTCGAGGGGGGCAAGGGCGCGACCGAGCTGGCCGAGATGGTGGCGGCGGCGGCCGACGAGCCGAGCACGTTCCAGCTCCTCTATCCCGACGCCGCGACGCTGCGCGAGAAGATCGAGACCATCGCGCTGCGGATCTACGGCGCCCGTGGCGTCGAGTACGACGCGCCGGCGGCCCGCCAGCTGGACGCCTACGAGAAAAGCGGGTTCGGGCGCCTGCCTGTGTGCATCGCCAAGACGCACCTCTCGATCTCGTCGGATCCGAAGCTCAAAGGGGCTCCAACGGGCTGGGTGCTGCCGGTTCGGGAGGTGCGTGCCTCGGTCGGCGCGGGTTTCATCTACCCGATCTGCGGCGAGATGCGGACGATGCCAGGCCTGCCGACCACCCCCATCGCGGCGAGCATCGACATCGACGTCAAGGGGAACATCCTCGGCCTGAGCTAGGTCGCGAACGGCGGGCCAAGGCGCGGGTGCCGGCTCCCGCGGGTTTCATGCCCGTGTCAAGCCCGCCAATGCCAGCACCAGCGGTTATCCGGCCGCCGAATACTTGCTGGCTCGAAGGGGTAGGAATACCCGTGATGAAGACTCAAACGATCGCAGCGGCGACGGGGGTGGGCGCGGTCGAGATCGCGGTCATCGACGCCGACCGCGCGCTCCGTTTCTACCGCGACTATGTCGGGCTAACCCCGATCGCCGGGGACGGGCCGGAGATTCGGATGGGGGCGGGCGGACGCGAGATCGTTGTCCTGCATCCGGGGGCACAGAGGCCGGTTGAGCAGAAGACCTCTGGGCTCTACCACCTCGCCATCGTCGTGCCCGACCGGCGCGAGCTTGCCCGGGTGATCGCCCGCATGGCTCAGCTGAGGTGGGAGCAGTACCCCACGGACCACGTGATGACCAAGGCGAACTACATCTGGGACCCGGACGGCAACGGCATCGAGATCTACGTCGAGTCGCCGGAGGACGGGACCATGGGGATGGTGAACGGCACCTACGGCGCGTGGGACAAGGACGGACGTCCCCGTTCGGGGCGCGATCCGATCGACCTGGAGGAGATGTTCAGCCACCTCACCGAGGACGACCGGACAAAGGACGGATTGCTAGCGCCGATGCCGCCAGGCACGAAGATGGGCCACGTCCACCTCCACGTCGCCGACGTCCACGACGCCCTTCGCTTCTACGTCGACCTGGTCGGATTCGAGGTCATGGGCAAGATGCCCGGCGTCGGGTTCATCTCGGCCGGCGGCTATCACCACCACCTGGGTTTGAACACGTGGGCGGGCCAAGGGGCAAAACCCGCTTCGCCTCGGTCGGCCGGCCTGCGCCGGTTCACCATCGAGCTGCCCACGCGGCGCGACCTGGACGACGTGGTCACCCGCCTGGAGCATGGCGAGGTCCGGGTTACGGAAGAGGCGGACGGCGTGGCGGCGAGCGATCCCTCGGCCAACCACGTCCTGTTCCGAGTGGCTAGCTAGACCGCTTCCGCTCGACCGCCTCCGCTAGAAGGGTTGCCAGGTCGAAGACCTGCAGCTTCGCGCCCGTCTCGCGCACTCCGTCGTCGAGCATCACGGTGCAGAAAGGACACGCCACCGCGAGTGTGTCGGCGCCTGTCGCCGCGGCCTCGCGCACACGCTCCTGGTTGATCGGCCGGCCGCGCTTCTCTTCCATCCACATCCTCGCGCCACCCGCGCCGCAGCAGAACGTTCGCTCGCGGTTGCGCGGCATCTCCACGGCCTGGCCGACCGCGTCGACGAGCTCGCGAGGCTGCGCGCGCACGTCGTTGTGGCGGGCGAGGTAGCACGAGTCGTGGTACGTGATCTTGCGGTCGCTCGCCGCCGGAGACAGCCTGCCCTCGCGTACCAGCTGGGCGAGGAACTCCGTGTGGTGCACGACCTCGTAGCGGCCGCCGAAGTCCGGGTACTCGTTGCCGATCGTGTTGAAGCAGTGCGGGCAGGTGGTGACGATCTTCTTCACGCCCGCGCCGTTCAGCGTCGCGACGTTTTCGCCGGCCAGGCGCTGGTAGGTGTACTCGTCGCCCATGCGTCGGGCCGGGTCGCCCGTGCACGATTCGCGCGGGCCGAGGATCGCGAAGTCGACGCCCGCCTGCTGCATCAGCTTCGCCGTCGAGACGGCGCTCTTGCGGGCGCGCTCGTCGAAGGCAGGCGCGCAGCCGACCCAGAACAGCACGTCGGGCGCAGCCTCGCCGGGTTGCAGCACGCGCACGCCTAGTCCCTCCGCCCACTGCAGGCGGTCGGCCTGAGGCTTGCCCCACGGGTTGGATGATCGGTCGACGTCGCGCAGCATCGTGCCCGCCTCGTCGGGGAAGCGCGATTCGACCATGACCAGGTTGCGGCGCAGGTCGATCACGTGGTCGATGTGCTCGATGCCGACCGGGCACTCGCGCACGCACGCCCCGCAGGTCACGCAGTCCCACACGACGTCGTCGGTGACCGCCGTGGGCACGATGGGCGTCGACGCCCCGCTCAGGAGCTGGTCGCGCATCGCCATGATCAAGAGCTTCGGCGACAGCGCCTTGCCGGTCGCGTAAGCGGGGCAGACGTCCTGGCAGCGGCCGCACTCGGTGCACGACATCGTGTCGAGCATCTGCTTCCAGGTCATGTCGCTCGCGCGTGCGGACCCAAAGCGAACCTCCGCCTCGGGCTTCTCGAAGTCGATCGGCTCGAGGCGACCTCGCGCGCCCGTCCGTCCGAAGTAGACGTTGAAGGCCGCGACCAGAATGTGAAGGTGCTTCGAGTACGGCAGGTAGACGAGGAACGAAAGGATGATGAGGACGTGCCCCCACACGGCCACTCGCTCGAGCACCGGCGCGACGGGGCCGACGAGGTGCGACAGCGCATTCGAGATGGGCGCCCACTGCGCCGGGTAGTCATTGAGGTGCAGCGCGATCTGCGACGCATGCCACAACAGCAGCGTGCAGACTATGCCGGCGATCAGGGCGAGGATCAGGTCGGCTTCGCCCAGGTGGCTGCCCTTGAAGCGAGCGGGCCTCTGCACCTTGCGAATCACGAACGCGGTGATCACGCCGATCAGCACGAGCACCGCGAAGACGTCGACCAGGAATGCGTACCAGCCTTGCGCGCCGAGCCAGGGCAGGGTCGAGTGATGATCGACGGCGCCGATCATTGCGATGAGGATCGTGGGGAAGAGGACGAGAAAGCCCCAGAAAATCGCGGCGTGCATCAGGCCCGGCAGCAGTTGCTGCAGCAGCTTGCTCTGGCCGACCACGACGGTCGCTTCCGCGCGAGCCCGTGCCGGCACGTCGCCGAATCGCGCCGCCGGCTTGCCACTCCGCAGGAGCCGGTAGAGCTTCCAGGCGCGGCGGCCGAACAGAGCGCCGGCTATAACGAGCGCGGCCGCCAGCGCGATGCCCTGGAGGACGATCACTTCCGTTTGCGGATCTCGGCCGAGATGGCGGGCACGATCTCCTTCAAGTCTCCGGTCACGGTGTAGTCGGCGTTCAGCATCAGCGGAGCCTGCGGGTCAGAGTTGATCGCGAGGATGCGCTTGGCCCCTTTGAGGCCGGCCATGTGCTGCGTCGCGCCGGAGATTCCACACGCGATGTAGACCTCGGGTGCGACCTTGGTCCCCGTCTGGCCGACCTGGTCGCTGTGCGGCCGCCACCCGGCGCTCGTCACCGCGCGCGAGCAGCCGACCGCGGCGCCGAGGAGCCCGGCCAGCTCCTCGATGATGGCGAACCCTTCCTTCGAGCCGACCCCACGTCCCCCGCTGACGATCACCTTGGCCTCGGCGAGCGAGACTCCACCGGTGCTCGGCTTGACGTGATCGGAAACGCGGACGACCAGGTCGGCCGCGGCGGGAACCTTCACCTCGACTTCGGCGGGCGCCGGGCCGGTGTCGGCGGGCACCGTGTGCGGCGCCACGGTGATGAGCGGTCGGGGACTGTGCAGGCGGGCCTCCTCGAGCAGGCTGCCGCCCCACCGGAGCCGCGTCACCTCGACCGGCTCTCCCGGCGTCGCGGCGACGCAGTTCGCGGCAAAGGGTAGGCCCGTTCGTGCAGCCAGGCGAGCCATGACCTCATTGCCCCGCTCGGTGCCCGCGGCGAAAACGGCCGCCGCGTTCAACTGGTCCGCCGCCTCGGCGAGGGCCGCTGCGAGGGCGTCGGGCGCGAAGGGTTGCACGGCTTCCATCCGCAGGGCGCGCGGTTCGCCAAACCTGCGTGCGAGGGTGAGCGTCTGCCGCGACGCGTCGCTCTCATCCATCAAGACCAGAACCGTCATCGGGGTCCCCGGAAAATCGCCAGATTTTTTGGGGTGATCACAGCACTCCTGCCTTCTGCAGCATGTCGACCACGGCTGGTGCCGCCGCGGGGCCGCTGCCGAGCGACTCGGCCCGCCGGCCCTGGCCCGCCGGCACGGCGAGCCTGACGAGCTCGAGCCGCGGCTCGGGCCGCGCGGGGGTTGAGACGGCGACAGGCTTGGTGCGCGCTCGCATCTTGCCCGGCACCGAGGGATAGCGCGGCAGGTTCAGCCCTTCCTTGACCGTCAGCACCGCGGGCAGCGGCACGACGTAGACGTCGCGGCCGCCCTCGACCTCCTGCTCGCAGCGCACCGATGAGCCGTCGAGCGTCACCTTCTTCAGGCCGGTCACGCACGGGCGGCCGAGCGCGTAGGCGACCCTGATGCCGACCTGGAATCCGCCTGAGTCGGCGGATTCGTTGCCGAAGAAGATGATGTCGAAGCGCCCGTTCGCGGCCTCATCGGCCTGGATCGCTTCGGTCAGCGAGGCCGCCGTCGCCTCGGCATCGAATTCCTGACCATCCGTTTGGAGGTGGATCGCCCGGTCGATGCCCAGAGCCATCGCGTCGCGCAGTTGCTCGACGGCTTCCGCGGGGCCGAGCGTCAGCACGACCGAGTCGCCCTTGTTCGCCTCGATCAGGCGCACCGCCTCCTCGACGCCGCACTCCTCGTGCGGACTCATGGTGAAGCCGAGGTGCTGCGTGTTGATCGCGCGCCCGTCGTCGGTGAGCAGGATCCGCCCACCGGTGATCGGCACTCGCTTGATGCACGCCGCGATCCGCATGCCTATGCCGCCCCGCGCAGCGGACTCATGAACGAATGCGGGTGTTCTCGGGGTCGAAGAGTGGCGTGGCCCCCGCGACCGCGACCGTCACCGGGTAGCGCTCGCCCATGTACTCGACGAGCAGCTGGTTGCCCACGACCGCCTGCTCCGGTGTGAGGTAGGCCATCAGGATGTGCTTGCCGACCGACGGCCCCGCCCCTGCGCTGGTCACGTACGACCCGCGTCCCTTCCGGTCGACGATCCGCTCGCCGCGACTGGTGAGGATCGGCTCGCGGCCGAGCATGTAACGCTTCTCGCCGCTCTTCGAGCGGTGGTCGTCCACCGTCAGGGTGCACATGATCGCGGCCGGCTCCTCGGCGCGATGACGCCGGTGCGACGCCTTGCCTGTGAAATCGTCGTCCTTCACTTTCGGGGCCGCCATGCCGGCCTCGACCACGTTGTACTCGGTCTCGAGCTCGTTCCCGTGCGCCCGGTAGCACTTCTCGAGGCGGCCCGTGGTGCCATAGACCCCGATGCCGCAAGCGACGAGACCGTGCGGACCGCCGGCCTCCCACAACGTGTCCCACAGCTTCATGCCCTGCTCCATCGGGACGTACAGCTCCCAGCCGAGGTCGCCGACGTACGAGATGCGCGAGGCCAGGACGAGCTGCGTGCCGATCTCGATGACACGGCACGTGCCGAACTTGAAACCTTCGTTCGAGATGTCGTCCGAGGTCGTGCTTGCCATGATGTCGCGCGCGCGAGGCCCCCACAGCCCGATGGTCGTCATCGACGAGGTCATGTCGGCGATCTCAGCTCCAACGGCGAGCTGGTCGCGAAACCACTTCTTGTCGGACATGCCCGCGGCGCCGCCCGTGACGACGCGGAAGTGATGCTCACCCAGTCGCATGATCGTGAGGTCGGACTTGAAGCCCCCGGAGTGGCTCAGCACCGGCGTGTAGACGGCGCGCCCGACCGAGACGTCCACCTGGCGGAGGGCCGCGCACTGTACCGACGCCAGGGCGCCCGGCCCGACGACGTCGAAGATCGTGAAAGCGGAGAGGTCGAACAGTCCCGCTCGCTCGCGCATCGCGAGGTGCTCGGCGTTGATGATCGGCGACCACCAGCGCGATTCCCACTCCGCGGTGCGGCGCGTTACGCGGTCGCCGAACTCCTCGAGCAGAGGCGCGTTCGACTCGTACCACTGCGGCCGCTCCCAGCCCGCCGCCTCGAAGAACACCGCGCCCAGCTCGCTCTCGCGGTTGTGAAACGGGGCAAGGCGGATGTTGCGGTTCGAGGCCCACTGCTCGCCTGGATGCACGATGCCGTACGTCTTGTTGAATCCCTCGGCCGCTCGCGCGCGCACGTGCGTGCGTGTCTTTTGATGTTCGTGAAAACGGGCGATATCGGAGGAGTGCAGGTCGATCTCCGATTCGCCGTGCACCATCCACTCGGCCATCGACTTGCCGGTGCCAGGCCCTTCCTTCACCCACACGGCGGCCGCCGACCACAGGCCCTTCACATCGGGCGACTCGCCGAGCACCGGCATGCCGTCCGGTGTCAGCGAAAGGATCCCGTTGATGGCGTACTTCACGCCGACCGTCTCGTCGCCGACGATCTCGGGCATCAGCTCGAGCGCGTGCTGCATCTGTTCCTCGAAGTCGGCCTGCGTGAACGGAAACTCGGTGGGCGAGAGCGCCGCCTGCTCGACGGGGGGCAGGTCCTCCGGGTCGTACAGGATCGGGCGGTGCGCGTACGAGCCGATCTCCAGGTCCCCACCCGCTTGCCGCTCGTACATGTTGGTGTCCATGTCGCGGACGATCGGGTGCTCGATGTCCGACTTCGCTCCGCGGAAGCGCGGCACGGGCCCGATGTCGATCATCTGGTGGACCGCCGGGGTCAGCGGGATCCGCGTGCCGGCCATACGCGCGAGGCGCGGGCTCCAAACACCGCACGTGATCACGACCGCTTCAGCCTCGATATCTCCCTCCGTGGTCCGCACGCGCTGGACGCGGCCGCCCTCGACATCGATGCCGACCACCTCGGTCTTGGGCGCGACGTGCAGGGCGCCCTCCGCCTGGCCCTTCTCACGCATCAGCGTGCCCGCGCGAAGGGAGTCCACCACTCCGACGCCGGGGGTGTAGAAGCCCCCGAGAATGACCGACTCGTCGATGTACGGGACCAGCTCCTTGACCTGCGCTGCGCTGATGAGCGAGGTCGGCTCGATACCCCATGAGCCCGCGGAAGCCATGCGTCGCGTCAGCTCCTGCATCCGCTCCTTGGTGCGCGCCACCTCGATCCCGCCGGACTGGATGAAGACCCCGAGCTCCTTGTACTGCCGCACGCTGTCGACCGTCAGCGCCGTCATCTCCTTGGAGTGGTCGACCAGGTAGATGAAGTTGGACGCGTGGCCGGTCGAGCCGCCTGGATTCGGCAGGGGGCCTTTGTCGAGCAGCACGACGTCGCGCCACCCGAGCCTCGTCAGGTGGTACGCGACGCTGTTGCCGACGATGCCGCAGCCGATCACAACGCAGCGCGCGTGCGCGGGCAGGCTCATTCCGCTTGGTAAGGCGAACGGACCTCTTCCGGGAGCTCGTACCAGCGCAGGCGGTCGCCGACTTGCGCCCGCATCCGCCACTTGAGCGGCTTGGGCTGAGCCTCGACCGCGCTCCAGAGCTCGTCGAGGCGCGAGGTCACGAGCTCCCTGTCCACGTCGAGCTCGTCGACCGTGTGCCGCATCTTCCCGAGGTTGATCTGGAGGGTGCGGTAGAGCCCCCATTCTTCCGCGGCGAGGCGCGCCACGTACGTCGCGTCGATCGCCTCGTCGTTCCGATCGGCGATCGGGTGGTCGAGCACAAGCGCGGTCAGGTCGACCAGGTCCTTGCGGTTGACCTCGTAGATCTGCAGCTTGCTGAGCAACAGGTCGGATGGGCTCGCGCATGGCCCCCCGTGAGCCAGCCGCCCGCGGAGGTCGATCACGTGGGACATGCGGATCACGTCGATGAAGACGTCGACCTGCTTTCCGTTGTTGCCGTCGAAGAAGTAGAGCCTTCGGTCGCCCTGCATGAGATTGAAGCGCTCGTTGGCCTCGTAACCGATCGAGGGAAAGAAAGCCAGCGCCGCCTTGCGGTCCTTGCTTGCGATCACGTAGTCGAGGTCCCCGTACTTCCGCCTCAGCGGTGCATGGCGCGCGCTCGGTGAGTGAAGGTGGATGCCCGCTCCGCCGAGCAGCTTGACGCCGACCCTCTGGGTTTTGGCAGCCTCGGCGACACGCTCCGCCTCGGCGATGGTGTCCTCCAGAGGTGCGCCCTGCGCGCGCCCGGCGAGCGGCCGGTCACCCACGTCCTAGGAGCTCACTCAGGCGAGATCTCGATGACGATCGTCTTCAGGTCCGTCATCTGCTCGAGCGCGAACCGCCCGCCGACCCGCCCGATGCCGCTCTTCTTGCCCGCGCGCCCGCCGAACGGCAGATGCGCCTCCCAGTAGTTCGTCGACTCGTTGATGTTCACCCACCCGGTCTCCAGCGCGTCCGCGAAGCGCAGAGCGCGCGAGAGATCCTTGGTGTAGACGGCGCCCAGCAGTCCATACGGCGAGTCGTTGGCAAGCGCGAGGGCCTGCTTCTCGTCTCGGAACTTGATGATCGGCGCGATCGGGCCGAAGGTCTCCTCGCGACTGACGCGCATGTCGGGCTCGACGCCGTCGAGGATGGTCGCGTGATAGTAGAGGCGCGTCGGAAAACCCTTCGCGCGCTCGCCGCCGAGGATGAGCTTGGCGCCGTGCTGAAGCGCGTCCGCCACGTGCTGGTCCATCTTGGTGGCGACGCCCTCGTTGTTGAGCGGCCCCAGCGTGGTGTCGTCGGCGAAGGGGTCGCCGAGCCGAAGCGCGCGGGCGGCGTCGGCCAGGCGTGCGACGAACTCGTCGCGGACGGGCTCCTCGACCAGGATGCGCTCGCCGGCGGTGCAGCTCTGTCCCGCGCAGAGGTAGCAGCCGATGATGGCGCCCTCGACGGCGCGGCCGATGTCGGCGTCGGCGAAAACGACCTGCGGTCCGTTGCCACCGAGCTCGAGCATCACGTGCTTGCCCGCGGCTCGCTTCGCCACCGACGCGCCGGTCTCGGTCGATCCGACGAATCCGACTCCGTCGACCAACGGATGGCCCGCGACCTCGTCGCCGACCTCGGCGCCCGGTCCCGTAACCAGGTTGGCCACGCCCGCCGGAAAGTCGCCCTCCGCGATGCACTCCATCAGCGCGACGGAGATGACGCTGGTCGATGATGCCGGCGTCCAGACGAACGTGTTGCCCGCCGCGAGCGCCGGCGCGATCAGCTCGGCCGCCATGGTCAGCGGCCAGTTCCAGGGCGTGATGATCCCGTAGACGCCGCGCGGGTAGTGGCGAACAAGGACGAGCTTGGTCGCGCTGGCGCTGGGCAGGACGCGGCCCTCCAGGCGCTTCAGGTCCTCGGCCGCAATGTGGAAGTACTCCGCCGCCTCGGCCACCTCGCCCATCGCCTCCGCCTTCAAGGGCTTGCCCTGGTCGAGGGTGAGCAGGCGCGCCAGCTCATCGCTGCGCTTCTCGATCGCTTCGCCGATCCGGTGCAGGCGCTTCGCGCGCTCGAAGCCCTTGAGCTTGGCCATGTCCTTCCGGGCTCGGTGCGCCGCCTCGACCGCGCGCTGCGCGTCGGCGCGCGTGCCCTTCGGGACCTGCGCGATGACCTCGCCGGTCGCCGGGCTGTCGGCGTCGAAGAGCTCGCCGCTCTCCGACTCGACCCACTTCCCGTCGATGAACATCTTTCGCACGGACTTGGCGATCTGAACCGTCATTTACATGGCCCCATTTCCGGGATTGCCGAGGTCGAACGCGCGCTGGTAGATCTGACGGTATGCGGCCGCGTCGACGTCGCGCGGGTTGCCGATGGTCTGGGGGTCGTTGAAGGCCTTGTCGGCCAGCATCGGGATCTCGTCCTCGCTGAAGCCCAGCTCCTCCAGGCCCGGGATCTCGACGTCGACCGTCAGCTGGTGGACGTACTCGACCGCCATCTCGGCCGCCTCCCACATCGAGGCGTGGCGTGTGTCGAGGCCGAACGCGGCGGCCATACGGGCGAAGCGTTCCGGCTCGCCCGCGTAGTTGTACTCCATGACCGGGCCGAGCAGTCGCGCGGTGAGCGCGCCGTGCGGCGCGTCGTGCACGCCGCCCGCCGTCTGGCTCATCGCGTGCGCCGCGCCGGCCGAGTCCGTGCCGTAAGCCAGCCCGGCGAGCATCGCCGCCGCGCTCATGTGGTAGCGCGCCTCGAGGTTGTTGGCCTGGGAGAACGCGACGCGCAGGTACCGCGCGACGTACTCCATGGCAAGCAGGGCCACCGCGTCGGTGAAAGGCTGGTGGTACGACATCGTGTAGCACTCGACCGCGTGGGCCAGGGCGTCCATGCCGGTGCCGGCCGTCACCGCGGCGGGCAGCTTGACGGTCAGCTCAGGATCGATGACGGCGACCCACGAAGCGATCAGCGGAGTGCCGCCGACGTTGAACTTGATCTTTCGTTTCGGGTCGGTGATGACCGCCCACAGGGTGACCTCGCTTCCGGTTCCGGCAGTGGTGGGCACCGCGATCATCGGCGGGATGCGCGAGCTGATCGGGCTGTGCCCCCACTCATAGTCGACGATGCTGCCGTCATGCGCGGCGACGACGCCGATGCCCTTGGCGGTGTCCATCGAGCTGCCTCCGCCGATCGCGACCAGGCCGTCGCAGCCCTGTGAGCGGTACTCCGCCGCCCCCGCGTCCACGAGCTCGACGCCCGGGTTGGCGCGGACTTTGTCGAAGACGACCGGCTCGACGTCAGAGCGGCGCAGCGACTCCAGGGCGACGTCGAGCAGGCCGGCGGCCTTGACCCCGGCGTCGGTTACGAGCAGGGGGCGGCGCATGCCGAGCTGGCTCGCCTCGCCGCCGAGCTCCTGGATGGCGCCCAGGCGCTGCACGAGGCGGGTCGGGCTCTGATAGGTCTTAAGGGTGTATTCGAGCATGGGTCAGAAAAGGCCGCCGGGCTTGCGCCCGGCGGCCACGACAACTCTACTCAACCGGGATTTCGTGGTGGATCCGGCGCAGGTCGATGCCCTGCCGGCTACGCACGATTCGAGCGGCGACATAGATAACGACGGCGGCGAGGTAAGTCACGAGGAAGTACTTGGCTGAATCCGGGCTGTTGGAGCCATAAAGCGACCAGTGCGCCCACTCGTAGAGCATCCCGATCAAGAAGAGGGCGCTCACCACGCCGCTGATCGTGATGAGTGGAATGCCCGCGACCTTGTACCGGGCGACAGGAGAAGCCTCGTAGAGGTCCTTGCGCCGCCAGGGCAGGATGATCGCGGCGATCACGGTGCCGAGGAAAGTGATCGCGATCACCGCAGTCGCGTCGTAGAAGAACGCCTGGACTGTGGTCTTGTAGGCGTAGAGCCAGCTGACGACCAGCGCAGGCGCGATCATCAGCGCAAGCGATCCATACGGCACGCGCCGCTTGGCTGAGATGTTGGCCGCCCAGGAGGGAAGCACCCGATCGAAGGCGGCGGCGAAGATGACGCGGGTCGACGACAGGAAAAGCGTGCCCGCCCAGCCAAAGAACCAAAGGGCCATAACGGTGATGAGCAGCGCCTGGAACAGGTGGTTATTGACTAGGAAGCCGGCCCACATCACCGGATACGGCCACAGGGGCACGGGTGGAGCGGGTGCGCCGGCGACTGCGTAGTAGGAGTTCCAGTACGCAGCATTGGCCGCGTAGTAGAACTGCCAGCCAACGGTTTTGAGCATCAGCAGGATCACGAGCACGACCAGCGCGATCGTGACCCACAGGCCCCAGAACATGCTCCAGAACGGCTTGCGAATGTCCTTGGCACCACGAACTTCGCCGTAGAGGGTCGCGCCCCAGTTCGGCCAGAGGAGGTAGAAGGCGAGGTACGGCAGGACCAACAGCGTTGGGACGAGTGCGAAGGAGCTAAAGGCGACGGCAGTGAATCCACCCTTTGAGGCTGCGTCGATGGTCTGCTGGTACGCGTCGCCTTGGACGTTGAAAAGGCTGGCGGCCTCGCGGTTGAACGCGCTGTGGAAGTCGCTCTGGCTGTACACCGCGAGCAGAATGCAGACGACTGCCAGGCCGGCCAGGCCGATCCAGAAGCAGATCTTCTGGACTTTGGCGTAAGTCTCCATGCCAAGGCTTACCACGACGCCGACGAACGCAAGCAGGATCAACGCGCTGACAAACAGCCCGTTAGGGCTGGCGGCCCAGGTCGCGACATTGCTCCACCCGAGCGTGGCCGCCAGCGGTGCGAAGAACTGGACGACCAGGATGTTCGCGTAGATCGGCGCCCAGAGCCAGAGAGTGAACCACCACCCTGTCACCGCCAGGACGAAGCCGATCCCACCCCCTAGCACGCGGCTTTGCCATGCGTAGTCACCGCCGGTTCGCGGCATCACGCTGACCAGGCCGGCATACGTGATGACGATGAAGGTGACCAGCACTCCAAAGATCAGAACCGACGCCAGGAGCTGGCCGTCCGGGATGTTGTAGACGTAGGACATGCCGTACAGGCCGAGCGTGATCAAGTTGACCGACCAGAACGAGTAGACGAACGCGTCGAACGTCGACCAGGCCTTGACCAGCCCGGTCGCGTTGCGTAAGAACAGGGCGGGCCTCGGGGCCCCCGGCCCCATCGTCGTGTCAGCCATGTGCTTCCTCCTCTACCTCTTCATCCGTTGACCAGCTGGTAGCTCTTGATGCCCTTTTTGGAGTCGAGCTGGACGATCGCTCCCATGAGCATTCCCTCCTCGTAGGCGCTTCCCGGGTTGATGGACAGCGTCTTGCCGATCTTCACGGCCCCTTTGCTTTCGTGGATGTGGCCGTGCAGCGAGATTAGGGGTTGGTGTTTCTCGATCGCCTGGCGCACGGCGGTCGAGCCGACCGGTCGCAGCGCGCGACCTCCGTGCAGCAGCTTGAGATCGGCGTCGATGGCCGGCGCCTCGTCGAGCCCGGACTTGTACGGCGGGCAGTGGAGGTTGAAGATGGCCCGCGACGGATCCTGGATCTGGGTCGCCATCTCTTCGATTCGTTTGGTGAGCTGTTCTTCGGACTCCTCGCGGTGGGTGTTCCACGGCGTGGGGTTCGACCACCCGGTCGAGATCATGGAGTAGCCGTCGATCTCCACCACGCGTCCTTCGGCGAGCTCGACGAGCTCGGCGCGGCGGATGACGTCGTCGACCTCCATCTCGTCGTCGTTGCCGGGAGAGACGAAGCAGCGGATGCCCGTGCCGCGCAGCTTTTCTGCGGCCAGCTTCATCCAGCGGTCGACGCCTTCGAGCATCACCTCCTGGAAGCACGCCGCGCGCTTGGCCGGGTCCCCGTCGAGCTCGTGCAGGCGCTCGACCGACATCTGCAGCGGGTAGTAGCCCTTGCGCCGGATGTTGGCTTCGACCTCGGCGACCTGCTCGGCCGCGACCGCCTGGGGCGCGCCGCCAAGCGCGAACGTGAAGTGTCCGTTCTCGGCGACGATGGGCACGATCGCCTTGCCGGTCATGTCGCCACCGCAGATGAGGACGTCCGCGCCATAGAACTTCGCGGAGTTGAGGAACTTCTTCCAGCAGACCTCTGAGCCGTGCAGGTCGGTGGCGAAAAATACTTTCGGCATTACCTCTCCACGAGCACTTTGCGGATCTCGTGCTCGAACCCTGTGACGTGCCGCCGCATGATCTGCTCCGCGCGTTCCCCGTCCCCGACGAGGATTGCCTTCAAGAGCTCCACGTGCTCGTCGACCGCCTCGCGCAGCCTGACCTCGCGGTCGAGGACCAGGTACCACAGGCGGAGGCTCAGGTTGAAGTAGCGCTCGAGCGTGGATTCGAGAAACGGGTTGCGGGCCGCCCTGTACACCAGCTGGTGGATCTCCTGGTCGAGGCGCATCAGCTCCCTCTGGTCGGTCACCGACCGGCGTTCGACGACCGCGAGCAACTCTTCAACCGCGCGCCGGTCGGCGGTAGACAGCTTCTCCGCCGCCAGCCGGGCCGCGTGCGATTCGAGGACGACCCGGACCTCTGTGATGCGGGCGAGGTCGGTGATGTTGACGTCGGTGACGAAGGTGCCGCGGTGTGGGATCGACTTGACAAGGTTCTCCCGGGCGAGCCGCTGCAGCGCCTCGCGGATGGGCGTGCGCCCGATCTGGAGCTCCTCGCGCAGGCGAGCCTCATTGACCACCGAGCCTGGCGCCATGGCCAGGGAGACGATGCGGTCGCGGATGCGCAGGTAGGCCTCTTCGCTCTGCGACCGCGCCTCGACGGCTTCGACGACGGCCAAGCACACCCCTCCCGATATGCGACCGATATACCGGCGCGGAACGTAGCACCAGTCGGTTACGCCGTCAAGATTCACGGGGGAGGCGGGCCTCCCCCGTGGAACCCCCTCCGAGTTTCACGATGCATCGCGGCGTTTGGTGGGGCACGCAGGGTGACGGAGTGAATCCGGCCTATGGCTTCCACCCGTTCAATTGCCGGTTTTGGTGGCTTCCTCCATCCAGCCCTTCAGGCGGTCAGATCTCAAGACCGACGTGGCCCGCTCCCAGCGGCCTTCGTAGTAGCCGCGGAAGTCGTAGTCGACGGCGGAGATCTTCGCCTGGATCGCGCCCCACAGCGTCCAGCCGACGTCGGACATGAGCGCGAAGAGGTTC
>DATNMQ010000104.1:0-8194 GCA_035602465.1 Candidatus Sulfotelmatobacter sp.
GGTCGCACGCACAGGCCCGATCTCCTGGATCAGCGCGAAGAAAAGGAGAAAGGCCAACGCGGTGCAGACCACCGCCAGGACGGCAACGGAGCCCACCACGTTCCAACCGGGAATGGTGTGCGGCCACTGCACCGCAGCGACCGGCGCGTAGACGAGCGCGCAGAGCGTTAGCGCGACGCCCATCACCGTGACCGATGGCACGTCGCTCAGGTAGCGCGCCAAAATCGCGGGGCCCAGCGCGTACCCGATCGCCACCACCGCCATCTCGGTAAACGCGAGGCCATCTGACGCGCGCAGGTCGAAGCCAACGATCAGCGCCACGCCGGCCAGGCCCAGCAGGAGACCCGACAAGCTTCCCAGAGCCAAGTGCTCCCGGTTGCCCAGCGACGTCGCGATCACGACCCCGACCAGCGGCACCGCCGACAGGAGCAGGCCCGCGAGCGCGCTCGAGATGTGCTGCTCGGCGTTGGAGAGCATCAGCCACGGCACCGCCACCTCGACGCCCGCAAACACGATCAACGCCGGCCACCTACTGCCAATCCCGCGCAGGCCTCCCCGGGCAAGCACGACCGGCATCAAGATCAACGCCGCCAATCCCGTGCGCAGGAAAACCAGCGTCGCGGGCGACAGCTCGCCAACAGCGACCTTGATCAGGAGGTAGGGAATCCCCCAGATCACGCACATGGCGGCAAACAGCAAGAGACCGCGGCGAGTCACGACAATGTCTAACTTAGCGGGCTCTGGAGGGCTTCCAAGAATCCCGCCGTTCGGCTACTGTGCTTTCGCGGCGAACTCCGTCCTCAGCAGCGCGGGAACGCGCTGGGCGAACCCCTCCACGAACTTGTAGAGCAGCTCGAGCTCGGAGCCGTCCCCACCTACCGGAGGAGGCTCCCCAGGGTGGAAAAGTGCGCCGCCTGAATCGCCCCGGTACACGGAGGCCATCAGGCCATCGCCCATGATGCCGAAGCTGACTTCGGCGCAGTCGAGGATCCACTGGATCATCGGCAGGTCGAGGAGCATGAATGCGAGCCGCTGGTCCTGAGCCGTGACAACGAACCTCTGGGAGAACGCGATGGACTCGACCTCGATTCTGTTCTGCCCCCAGATGGGCATACCTGGCAAACCTTTGCGCCTGATAGAGACGGCCGGCATGTCGAGGCCGGGGAATCGGGCGGTGACAAGGGTGAAGAGAAGCGTCCTCTTGTCCTCTCGGGAGGTGAGGTCGGCGGCATTGGTGAACTGGTTGCTGAGCCCGGCGAGGCCGGCAAGCGCTCCCGTGAGCTGGAACACGCCGGGAAGGTCCACCGGACCCGGCACGCCGCCATGGGCGGCGCAGATCGCCACCATCTTCTGATACCGGGCGGATGCCGCCTTCCCTTTGCGCTGACTCGCGACGACCCGGTAAACCGCATAAATCACCAGGCCGAGCCCGACGAGAAGAACTGTCTCAGTGTTCATTGGGCGCGAGTATGGCTGAGTACTCCCGAATTGCATCTTCGTTCTCTAGGTGATGTTCATGCGATTCAGGCTGACGCGTTTGATGATGTGGATGAGCCTTGCCGCGGCGGCGACGTACTTCCTCGACCCGGACCGGGGCGAGCAGCGCCGCAAGGATCTGCGCAAGCGGATCGGCAAGATGCGCAAGGCCGGCCAAAAAGCCAAACTCCAAGCCGGCCTCTAACGAGACTTTCCCTCTCCCGTTCAGGCGAGAGGGTCAGGGTGAGGGGCACGGGAGAATGGGACCGTGCCCACCCGCGTTCCGACCCTTGACCGCCGCGCGCTGAACCGCGCGCTCCTGGCGCGCCAGCTCCTACTCGAGCGGCAGCGCATCTCCGTGTCCGCGGCCCTGGAGCGCCTCGTAGGCATGCAGGCCCAGGCGCCGAACCTCCCCTACGTCGGACTGTGGGCACGCCTCGAACGGTTCCGGCCCGAGCAGCTCTCCCGGCTGATCGAAACCCGCGCCGCGGTCCGCATGTCGCTCATGCGCAACACCATCCACCTGGTCACCGCCCGCGACGCCTTGGGCATGAAGCCTCTCTTCATGGACCTCGCCGAGCGCGGCTACATGCGAGGCAGCCCCTGGGGACGCAACATGAGCGACGGAGACGTCGCCGCCATCCGCGAGACGGGGGCCGAGATCATGGCCGAGAAACCGCGCACGGTCGCCGAGCTGGCGAGGCTTCTCGGGCAGCGATTCCCGGGCCGCGACGCCTTATCCATGGCGTATGGCGTGCGCTACATGGTCCCGCTGGTCTTCACCCCGCCGCGCGGCGTGTGGGGAGCGAGCGGCCCAGTCGCGCTGACGACCTTCGAGGCATGGCTCGGGAGGCCGCCCGGGCCGGCATTCGAGCCTGACGACCTCGTCCGCCGCTACCTCGCCATGTTCGGGCCCGCCTCACCGGCGGACATGCGCGCTTGGTCCGGCCTGGCGATGCGCGAGGTCTTCGAGCGCCTGCGGCCTCGCCTGAAAACCTTCCGGGACACCAAGGGCGGCGAGCTGTTCGACCTGCCGAAGTCGCCTCGCCCGGACCCAGGCATCGACGTGCCTGTGCGATTCCTGCCCGACTTCGACAACATCCTGCTCGGCCACGCCGACCGCACGCGCATCCTGCCCGCGGGCAAGCACCTCGGGATGTTCAGCAGCAACGGGGTCATGCAGGGCGCGGTCCTGGTCGACGGCTTCGTACGCGCGATGTGGCTGCCCGAGAAGATCGGTCTCGTCATCACTCCTTTTGTAAAACCGATACCGAAGGCCGAGCGGCCGACGATAGTCCAAGAGGCGTTGGGGCTGCTCGAGTTCCTGAAACCCGGCGGCGAGCATGAGGTCCGCTTCGGACCGGTGAAGGTTTAGGCCGAGACCTTCGCCATCTCACCGCGCCGGGCCGGCGCGGGCGCGTCCTGCCGCAGGGCCGTGATCGCCGCATCGACCACCCGAGGGTTCCACTGCGTGCCTGCGCCGCGTAGCAGCTCTTCGAGCGCCGAGTCCCACGTCCGCGCGGGACGGTAGGCACGGTCCGAGGTCATCGCGTCGAGCGAGTCGGCGACGGGAATCACCTGCGCGATCAGGAGCAGGCGGCTGCCCACGGTGCCGTTCGGATAGCCCCGGCCGTCGTACCTCTCGTGATGCGTCAACACGAGGTCGAGGACCTTCGCGTACTGGCTGAACGGCCGCAGGATGTCGAAGCCCAGCCTTGGGTGCGTCTCCATGACGCGGCGCTCCGCCGGGGTCAGCCTTCCCGGCTTGAGGAGGATCGAGTCGGGGATCCGGATCTTGCCGATGTCGTGGACCTTCGCGGCCAGCGAGATCATCTCGATCTCCGCGGCGCTCATCCCGAGCTTGCGCGCGATTGCGTGCGCGTAGGTCGCGACACGCTGGGAGTGCTGGTAGGTGTAAGGGTCGCGCCGGTCGACCTCGTCCGCCATCCGCTCCATCGCGTGCATCGCCTCGCGGCGGATCTCGATGCGCTGGCGCAAGGAGTGGTAGGCAAGCACGGACGGCAAGACCGCCAGAACCGGCAGCCACGGCCACCGCGCGGCTGCGTATGCCGCGATGGCGCCGATCACGTAGAGGATCGCGAACTGCGCGAGGACGACCTTCTGCGCGTTGCGCATGATGGCGAGCGGCTGCCGCGAGGTGGCGAACCCGACGGCGGTGGCGACCAGGACGTGGTTCGTCACGTAGAAGGCGGCCGCGGCCACGATCAACGCCACGGCGTCCTGGCCGCTGTTGACGCCGCCGCTCGCTGAGACACCGGCGACCAGTAGGACCAGCCCCGCCGCAAGCGCGGCGAGGTAGAGCTGGGCGGCGTTGAAGAGGAGCGAAAGGGCGACGACGCGGAGCGGCGGCTTTTCGCGCCTGACGAGAACCCGGCGGGTCGCCGCGATCGCGGTGTCGAGGCCCGCAATCGCGCCCACGAGGGCCGCCGCCTGCACAACAGGCAGCAGCAGCACGGCGGCGAAGAACACGGCCGTCGCCACGCTGACCTTCTCGCTCAGGCTCACGTGGAGGGGAAACTGCAGCGCCAGCAAACCGCCCAACCCGAGCGACCCGACGATCCACCCATCGGGAGCCGGCACGCGCAGCCTCGAGAACGTGGCCGCGAAGATCGCCGCGGCCGTCAGGCCGACGGCCAGACGGTAGAGCTCAGATCGCCGGCGCGGCGCCAAGGTCTACGGCTGGTGCAGGACGAACTTCAGGTGAACAGGCGTCCCGCTCGTGCCCCAGCCAGAGGCCAGCACCTTGCCCGAGCCCAGCAAGCCGGTCGTCACCTCGTCGAACACTTTGAACCTGAAGAGCAGGCCCGCCGGCACGCTGATCGCCACGTCGACCGCCGTCTGGGGATTGCCCTGCGAGTCGTACACGCGCTTGGCGGTGGTGGTCTCGAGGGGCAGGCCGACATCCAGGGCGCTCGAAGTCCACACGCTGTCGTAGAGGGGCACGATGTGTCCGCTTGGGGTGATGACGAGGACCAAAGGATCCCAGTCGCAGAACGTAAAGCATGCCTCCGCGGCGCCAGACGACGCAAGCATCAGGCCGACCGCCATGGCGGCGGCCACCACCAACCTTCTCACGTGCTTCCCTCCACTCCGATGGCTGTCTTTTTCGACAAGCCTCAACCCCCGGCGGAACGACAACGCTACTGCGTGCTGAGTGGGTCGTTGCGAAATTAGCTGTTAAGTTTTCGTGAGCGTTTTGAGGCGGCCTGCAGGCGTTCCGAAGCGCAATAACGGCTAAACGGCGATGTCCTTGCGCGTGAACCGGAAAGCCGCCAGCGCAAGCGCCACGGCGCCCATCACCACCACCACCAGCGTGTCGCCGATCGGCAAACCGTGGATCAGCGGCGAGCCGTAGTAGTAGAAGGGCGACAGCTTAAGGGTCGCGTCGGGCAACTTCAGGCTGGGGCCGACGAAGCTGATGAAGAACCAGATGACCAGCAGGAAGCTGAGCAACCCAGTGTCGAAGGCGGCCCGCAGCCAGCCCGCAAACAGGTAGCCGAGCGCAGCCACGAGAAGCCCGAGCGGGATCATCGAGAGCGAGGCGGCCGCCAAGTTGCCATAGTCGAGCGCGACGCCGTAGACAGCCGCCGCGATCGCGGTGGCGGCGAGCGTCACGACCGAGATGAAGATCGTGGCCGTGGCAAGGGCGGCGAAGCGCCCCAAAATGAGCCGAAGCCGCGGTTGGGGAGTGGACAGGACGATCTCGAGCAGGCCGTCTTCCTCGTCGGCGGACCACCGGTTCGCCTGCGTGACGGCAAAAGCCATCAGCAGGATGGGTATGAAGAGGAAGAGCGCCCCAAGGATCGCCTCGTTGGTGGCGGTGTCGCCGCCACCCAGCTTGATGACTTGCCCGAACGCGTTTGAGCTCTGCAGCAGCGAGCGGAGCTGGGTCTCGGTCTGCTTGACGATGACGACCAGCCAGGCGGCCAAGCCCGCGATGACGAGGGTCCACCAGAGCGTCGAGGTCGTGGTCGTGCCAAGGCTCCGCGTGTAGTCGGAACGGAGGGACCAGTCAGAGGTGGGCAGTGCCCGCGTCGACGAAGCCCGTCGCGAAGGCAGCTGGAAGACGACTCCTCCCACGTCCCGCCGCGCGAAAAGCCAGATGGCGGCCGCGGCGAAGATCGCGGTTAGCGCCACCAGCAACGCCATCGCGCCGGGGTTGACGCCATAGCCGGGCACAAGTGGCTTGCTCAGGTTGTAGTAGTAGACGGGCGAGAGCCGGCTCAGCCACACGGTGTTGGGCACGACGCGGTGGACCATGTCGACCACGATCGCCACCAGGAGGATGGCGGCCGTCAGCCCGGACGCCGTGCGTCGTTCCTGGGTGAACTGCGAGACAAAGAGGGCGATGGACCCGAACACGGCGCAGATCAGCGCAAGGTTGAGGCCGAAGGCGAGGGTCGCGCCGAGCGTGACCTCCCCGTTCAACTTCGCGCCGCCGGCATAGGCGAGCAGGCCGACGACAACGCCGAAGGCGAGCAGCGCGGTCCACAACGCGGCGAGCTTTTCCAGCGCGACGCGGACCCGTCCGCGTGGAGCGGAGAGGAGGACGTCCAGGGACCCGCGCTCCTCGTCGCCGCGCAGCATGCCGGTGCCCGCGAGGAGAGGCCAGATGACGACGACGAGGATCGTGATCCCGTACTTCCAGGTAGCGTAGCCCCCCGCGGTGTCGATCTTGATCGGCTCGGCGATCCAGGCGTACGTCGAGCCCAGGGCCACGACCGCCGCCTTCGCGGCCGGGGTCGCAAAGACCGTGGGGATCGCGATCAGCACAGTCGCCAACAGCGCACCCAAACCCAGTCCCCACCCGAGGATGGGCACGCGGTAATCGCGCAGCGACTTGAGGTAGATGCTCCTAAACACCGACGGCCTCCTTCGGCGCCTGGCCGTCCCGCTCGTAGTAGCGCAGGAAGATGTCTTCGAGGCTCGGCTCGTAGCTGGTCAGCGACACGACCGGATAGCGCGCGGCTGCTTTGATCACGGCGTCAGCCGAACCCTGGATCGCAAGGCGAACAGCCGACCCGTTGTTCAACGTCTCCACCTCGGCGACGCCCTCCACCTTCGAAAACGCGTCCGCGGGGACGGGTTGAGCGAAAGCAATCGTGATCTCGTAGCGCTTGATGTCCTTCAGCTCGTGCACACCGCCAATACGGACGATGCTCCCGTCGCGGATGATCGCGACCCGAGTGCAGGTCTTCTCGACCTCGCTCAGCACGTGGGACGAGAGCAACACCGTGCGCCCTTCCTCTCGCGCCTCGCGAGCCATTCCGTCGAACTCCTGCTGGTTGAGCGGGTCGAGGCCGCTCGTGGGCTCGTCGAGAATGAGCACGCGTGGGCGGTGCATGAACGCCTGGATCAGCACCACCTTGCGCTTGTTGCCGGTCGAGTACTGGCGGAACTTGCGGCTCGTGTCGAGGTCGAGGCGCTGGATCAGCTGCTTGAGATACGCCTGGTCGACGCCCCCGCGCAGGTTCGCGAAATACTCGAGGATCTGGCCGCCGGTCAGGTTGGGGTCGAGCGACGGCTCGCCCGGGACGTAACCGATCAGTCGTTTGATGGCGATCGAGTCGTTCCAGCTGTCGAGGCCCGCGATGCGCGCGCTGCCCGAGTCGGCTCGGAGAAGCGCCATGAGGACGCGGATCGTCGTGGTCTTGCCGGCGCCGTTGGGACCGAGGAAGCCGAAGACCTCGCCTTCGGGGACCTGGAACGAGACATCGACGATGCCGCGCTTGCCGCCGTAGCTCTTCGTGAGCTTCTCTACGTCAATCATCGGCTCCGTCATCTGCTTTGTCTCCTCCGCTTCCAGCGCTCCATGATTCCGCCGGCCTCTTGAAGCCAGAACTCGTGCACCTCGACCATGAGCTTCATCCGGCGCTTTGCCTTTCCGGGTCCGAGGCGCGCCTCCGACCGGATCATCGCGCCCATCGCGTCGCGCACCCGGACAAACGTGCCGGTGAACGTCGACTCCATGTCATCCGTCGCCTCGTAGAGGACCCGCTTGCTGCCGGGCGTGGCGAGGCGGTGCACGCCCCCGACACGCTCGAGGTCGCGCGCGGCGACGCTGGCGCCGCTCTTGCTGATGCCGAGCCGGAGCGCTATCTCGTCGAGGCTGAGCGGCTCGTTGCTGGCGAGGAGCAGACCGAAGACCCGACCGACGCTCGTGGGAAGTCCATACCGCGCGTAAGTGCGGCCGACGTCGTCGGCCACCTCGAGCCGCGGATCAATGGCCGCCGCGTTACGCTTGTTCTGTATATTCAGCACGTACTGAATATACTACTTGTCAGGGCGAGGGGTGCTGTGATTTGCCGATGACCCAGCCCAGCCACGCCGCCCAGACCGGCGCCAGCACGGCAGCGAGCGCGACCAGGGCCGCGCCGGCCTCGCTCGAGAAGGAGACGCCGAGATCGAACAGCAGGAGGTTGGCCAGGCCGAGCCAGTAGAGAACCGCGAGCGTGATGCTCAGCCACGCCAGCCCGCGAGGCAGTGATCGCTGCTGCAGGGCGATCCGCCCCGTCCAGAAGGTCCCCAGGCTGGCGAACAGGACGAACCCGCGTTCCAGCCAGTTGATGACGCCGGACCAGATGCCGGACGACCTCCCCAGGATGTCCAGCTCCTGAGGGCTCATGCCCGCGCTGTCGCGCGCGACGACCTGAGCCGAGCCGGCCTGGGCGAGCATCCAGAGCACCCCAACGATCGC
>DATNMQ010000117.1:0-1807 GCA_035602465.1 Candidatus Sulfotelmatobacter sp.
ATTCCGCTGCCGAGCGACCGCGACATGGATCGCATGATGTCGTTTCTGGAGCAGGCCTGGCGGCGGCTGGTCGAGATCGCCAACCGGATGCAGAAGGACGTCACCGGCAAGATTTGACGAGCCCTTCCGCGAGTCGTCCCGGCGAACGCCGGGACCCATGACCACCGCCGTTGGTTATTGCAGAAGGTGTCAACTTCTACTGCCCAAAATCGAGATGCCGCCGAGTATGGGTCCCGGCGTTCCAGGCTGTGTGAGAAGTCGGAGAATTTCCGATTGATGGGCATAGCATTGTTTGCGAGGGCAAAAAATCTGTCTCAGGCTCAGGAGGGCTCAAGTGCCTCCAGCAGGGCGGGCACTCCCAGGATGTTGACCACCCGTTTGAGATTGTAGCTCAGCACGGCCAACGCCAGCTCCGCTTTCGCTTTTCGCAATCCACGCACCAGGAACCGGGGCTGGGCCATCAGCCACTTCATCGTCCCAAACGGATGTTCGGCCATTTCCCGACGGTGCTTCATCCATGCCGGATCGGCCATCGCCCGGCGGTGCATGGCCTCCCGCGCGTCTTCGTAAAAATCGCGTACGATCACCCGCCGCGCCGCCTTCGTACATTGCGGCTTCAGCGGGCAGCTGCCGCACGCCTCAGTCGTGTACTCTTTCTTGTTCTGGGTGTGGGAAGTCTTGTACAGGCTCAGCGTGGCGCCGGCCGGACAGCGCCAGCTGTCGCTTTCACGATCGTAGTTGAACCGGTCACGGCTGAAGTATTGGGTTCCGTTCGGATTGACGGTCTCGGCACGCGGCACGACAGCGGTGATGCCTTCCCGCTCGCAGAGCGCTCCCTGCTCGCCGGTCGAATAGCCGGTGTCGGCGACCGCCGTCACCTGATCGGCGCCTACTGCATCCTTGGCCTGCGCCGCCATCGGATAGAGCTGCCGATAATCGTTGCCCTCGTTGGTCAGTTCGAAGGCGACGATCAGCTTGTGCTCGGCATCGACCGCAATCTGCGCGTTGTAAGCGACCGCGTGGCCATGCGGCGTCCGCATCAGTTTCGCCTCCGGTTCGGTCACAACCTGCTGCTTGAGCCCGCCCGCCGCCAACTCCCGCGCCTGGCCCTGCAGCCGGGCCTTCTGTGCCTTGAGAGCTTCAATCGCTGCCGCCACATCGGCTGGCGCACCGGCCGCTCTCGGCTCCTCCCGATCAGCTTCGTCCATCGAAGCCAGATAGTCCGCAATCTTGCGGTCGATCGCAGCGTTCATCTTCTCGATCCGCTTCGGCGTGATGACCTGCTTGCGGCTCGCCACCGCCGCGATCTTCGTCCCGTCAATCGCCAACAGCTCGGCCCCGAACAGCGACTGCTCCCGGCAGAACCGGATAAAGGCACGGCATACCCCCACGATCGCTCCCGCGTGGTCCTTGCGGAAATCCGCAATGGTCTTGAACGCCGGCGTCAGGCGGTTGATCAACCACATCACTTGGACGTTGCGCTGCGTTTCCGCCTCCAGCCGCCGGCTGGAGCGCACCCGATGCAAGTACCCATAAACATAAAGCTTCAAAATATCCCCCGGCGCGTAAGGCGGGCGTCCCATCCCTTCCGCCTCAACCTTGGAGAACCCCAAAGCCGTCAAGTCCAACGTGTCCACAAAGGCATCAATCACTCGCACCGGATCTTCATCCGATACAACTTCATCCAGAACCTCCGGAAACAGCGTCGATTGATATCGCGATTGGCCAGTGACGTGCGCCATCATGCCCTCGAATCAAAACCCGCTTCCCTGCTATACTAACCCGATGCCTTTTTCACACAGCCTGG
>DATNMQ010000128.1:0-1217 GCA_035602465.1 Candidatus Sulfotelmatobacter sp.
CGCGGAAAGCGCAGGCCGAGTTGCTGGAAGCGTTGCACCACGGCATAGGCCGTGCTCTCTCGTTCGAACAGTTCAAATACCATTCGAACGGCACCCTGCACTTCCTGGTCGGCATCAAAACTAATCTTGTCGTCGTCGAAAACAAAGCCGACAGGCAGAGCGAAATGCAGCTCACCTTTGCGTGCCTTGTTGAGCTTGCCGCCGTGGAGGCGCGCGCGGATGATGTGCAGCTCTGCCTGAGCGAAAGTACCCTTCATGCCGAGCACAAGGCCATCGTTGAAGTCGGCTGGATCGTAACATCCATCTTCGTCGATGACGAGCGTGCCGGTGATGGCGCACAACTCGAGCAGGCGATGCCAGTCCTGGTTCGATCGCGCCAAGCGCGAGGCTTCCAGGGAGAAGATCGCACCGACTTGGCCGAGAGCCACGTCGCTGACCAGGGCCTTGAAGTCCTCGCGACCGGTCATTCGCGCGCCGGATTGGCCGAGATCCCGGTCGAGGGTCCGGATCCGTTCCGGGCTCCAGCCGAGAGACTCTGCCTTGCCTGCCAGATTGTACTGGCGCTCGGTGCTCTCCTGGTTGAAGCGGACCTGTCCCGGCGTCGACTGACGAACGTAGACGTAGGCTTGCCGTGACAGATGTTGATCGGCAATCTTGGGGTTTGTCATGGACGGCTCCCTCCGGGTTGGACGGCGGGACGCCACCAGCAAGATACGATTCGATCATGTTGGCGAGGACGATGCCCGCCTTGGCGAAGTCGAGGCCTGCGACGGCCGGATCCATCTAGTCGATCCTCTCGCGACGGCGCAGAAGCTCGGCATTGATCGCACAGATCTCGTTGAGCATTTGCTGCAACTTGCGATAATTGCCGAGGAGCTCGGCGACCTGGGCGTGGGTTGCATTCGGCACGTAACCAAGCCGCGGGCGTTCGCCGGTTTGCCTGATTGTGGACAGATATCGCTTGGGGCCGTGCCCAGGTCCGTCGATGCAGTGGCAGTTCGGCCGACCGCAACGCTTGTAGGTCTCGATCAGTGAACCGCGCAGAATTTGCTCGATTTGGGGCAGGCCACGCACGAGCTGGCGGCGACGTTTGCGCAGCGCCGCAGACGACACATTTGGCATGTCGATCGGACCGAATCAGAAAGATGTCCGATGGATTCAGGATGCGGGCCATTCGTCAAGCCCCATCGTTGCGTGTCAACCGCGTGACGAGTTCG
>DATNMQ010000037.1:0-1444 GCA_035602465.1 Candidatus Sulfotelmatobacter sp.
GGCTCTACTGACTGATCCGTGGGTGTTTGGTTCGGCCAGGCAGCGCGGGTCGGTGGCCGCCGAGGGCGAGCATGGCCAGGGCGATCAGTGCCTCCGGGGAGCGGAATCCGAACGCAATCCGGGTCAGGAGCCGGATCTTGGTGTTGGTGGATTCGATCAATCCTTGCGAGAGGCCATGATCGAGGGCGGCGTCGATGGCCTCGCGGTGGCGCACGATGCGGCCGGCGAGCTCGACGAACACCGGGATCCGGCAGCGGCGCGCCCAGGAGATCCACCGGTCCAGGGCCTGCTTTCCTTCTTCGCCTTTGACCGAGAACACATGCCGCAGGCCTTCTTTGAGCAGATAGGCCCGATACAGCCGCGAGTCGGTCTTGGCGATCCAGGCCAGTTTGGCGGTTTGTCGTTCGGTCAGGTCTTCGGGGTTTTTCCACAGCGCATAGCGGGCGCCCTTGAGGGTGCGGGCCCTCTCGTGGCCGGGCCGGGGCGCGGTGTTCTTGCCGGGGCGGCCCCGGGTCCATTTCGGCTCGGTGCGTGCCAGTGCCCGCGCGTCGTTCCAGGCCCGGCGCCGCTCGGCATCGAGGGCCTCGGTGGCCCAGGCCACCACGTGGAACGGATCGGCGCACCGGATCGCGGTCGGGCAGCGTTCGGTGACCACGGTGGCGATCCAGTCCGCGGCATCAGCGGACACATGGGTGATCAGGGCACACCGCTCGACGCCCAGCGCATCGAAAAACCGGCCCAGGGTGGTGGTGTCGCGGCCCGGCGCCGCCCACACCAGCCGGCCGCTGTCGTGGTCAACCACCACCGTCAAATACTTGTGATGACGCTTGTAGGAAATCTCGTCGATGCCGATGCGCCGCAGACCGGCGAACCGATCGATTCTCTTCTCGGTGTCAGCCCAGACCCGAGCCACGATCGCCCCGACGGTGCGCCAGGCGATCCGCATCAATTCACACACCGCGGTTTTCGAGCACGCCACCGCCAGCCAGGCCACCGTGTCATCGAAGGCAAGCGTGTGCCCGGCGTGATGGCGCGCCCACGGCACCGCCACCACCGTCGGCCCATGCGCCGAGCAGTTCACCCGCGGCGCCTCGGCCTCCAGCACCACCTGCACCGTTCCCCAATCCAGGCCCCGCCACCGGCGCCTCCCCTCGCCCCGGTCATAGAGCGGTGCCCGACGTCCGCAGCGGCCGCAACGCCGCGACACACCGCTACGCGGGCGCACCCGCGCCACCACCAGCTCGGCGCCCTCGTCCTCGGCGAACTCAACGTCCTCGATCACCGTGCGGCGGTCGACACCCAACAGCCCACGCCATAACCTCACATTGCGCACGTCGTTGCCCGCTCCCTTGGTTCCTGACCCTTGACAAGCCAGAAACCTTAAGCGACAACGACGTGCGCCTACTCAGCCCGAAATCCCACCCACGGAAATGTCAGAAGAGCC
>DATNMQ010000134.1:0-1198 GCA_035602465.1 Candidatus Sulfotelmatobacter sp.
CGAACTCACCTCATCCATCGTCCCGCGAGGGACATCTTTCCACGGCTTGGTGGAACTTCGAGTTTTCTCCTATCGCATTTGGTGACCTACGCCTCTCATGATACTGCGGCCTCGCGGGTCCACCGGAACTCGGTGCCGTCAACCCATATGCGGTGCATGATCACGGCCAGCCGGCGTGCCAGGGCCACGATCGCCTTTTTCATCCCGCGGCGCCGGGCGATCTGCATGGCCCAGGCCTTGAGCCATGACCATTTCTTTGAACGCAGCATGCTCTGCGCTGCTTCGTAGAGCATCACCCGCATCATCTCATCTCCGCAGCGTGATATTCTGCCGCTCCAATCGATCTCGCCCGATTGATACCTGGAGCACGTCAGTCCAAATACCGCCCCGACTGACTTGGATTTTCGGAACCGGGCAGGCACGTCGACGGTGGCGCGATATGTCAGCGCCACCACGGGGCCGACGCCGGGCGTCGTCATCAGGCGCCGGCACACCTCATCGTCTCGCACGATGGCCAGCAAACGGCGGTGCAGGATAACGATCTGTTCGCGTAGCGCCCGCCGGACGATGAGCAGCGGTTCCACCAGTACCGCCAAGTCGGGGAGGTTCTCGACAAGCTCTTGAATGCGGGCCTCGAACTTCACCGTTCCGACCATTCCGACCTTGAGGCCGAAGTTGCGTAAAGTACCACGTAGATCGTTCTCGATGGCAATCGCCTTCGACTGCAGAAGCTTGCGATGGGTCAGCAGCATCCGCAGTTTCTGACTGCGTAGTGTCTTCACATGCACCGGGCGATAAAGCCCCACCCGCATCATCTGCGCGATGCCCCGCGCATCATTGCGGTCCGTCTTGTTGATCTGCGCCTTCAGTACCGCCTGCATATGCCGGGTTTCGACACAGACCACTGGTAACTCTGCTTCGGCGAGAGCGCTGAAAAGCCATTGCGATAATGGCCCGGCTTCCAGTCCGATCCGCTTGAAGCGGTAGGTGGGGTTCCCCAGAGCCTTCAGCAGAGCTTGAGGCTCACTTGCTACCTTCACTTCCTTCACGATCCCGCCCGTGTCATCCACAATGCAGATGCTGGTCTCCTTGACCGATACGTCCAATCCAGCAAAATGGTCCATGCTGCGCTTCTCCTTCTGATGCTTGAGGCCGTTACCACGGACCTCGTTTCACCATCAGCCTGAAGCGCAGCACC
>DATNMQ010000181.1:0-1983 GCA_035602465.1 Candidatus Sulfotelmatobacter sp.
TCGCAGATCACGATGAAGTACCCGAGCGTCTACCTGATGGAGCCGGGCGCGAAGGGCGACGTGCTCTCGGTCGCGTTCGCGGGCAAGGGCCAGCACCAGGACGCCGGCGGCAAGATGATCCACGTCGCGCCGAACACGACGTCGACCATCACTTCCAAATCCATCTCCAAGGGCGGCGGGCGCACCTCGTACCGCGGCCACATCAAGATGTACCCGGGCGCACACAACAGCAAGTCGTTCGTCAAGTGCGACGCGCTTCTGCTCGACGACGAGTCTCGCTCCGACACCTACCCGTACAACGACGTCGACGCCGAGAACGTGACCCTCGGCCACGAGGCGACGGTGAGCAAGGTCTCCGACGAGCAGCTCTTCTACCTGATGAGCCGCGGAATCACTCGCAGCGAGGCCGAGACCATGATCGTCAACGGCTTCATCGAGCCGTTCACCAAGGAGCTTCCTCTCGAGTACGCGGTGGAGCTGAACCGGCTCATCCAGCTCGAGATGGAGGGCTCGGTAGGCTGACCATGGGGCTCAACGCGGAGACCCTGGACGAGCTCCGGGGTGAACCCGACTGGCTGCACGACCGCAGACAGTCGGCATTCGCCACGTACGGGCGGCTGCCCGCGCCCAGCAAGACGGATGAGGAGTGGCGGCGGACCGACGTCAGCCGTTTCGACCTGGGCCAGTACTCGAAGCTCGAGCACCTCGACGGACAGAAGCTCGTCCTTCCGTCTGCTTTGCCGAAGGGTGTGATCCTCAAGCCGCTCCGCCAGGCCGCCAAGGACCACCCTGACCTGGTCGAACCGCGGTTGTTCTCCCTTGTGCACGCAGACCGCGACAGGTTCACCGCCCTCCACGCGGCGTTCTTCACCGGCGGCACTTTTCTGTATGTCCCCGACGGGGTCGTGATCGACCAGCCGATCATCGGCCAGCACTTCTCTCACGAAGGCGGCACGAGCGTCCTGCCGCACACGCTGATCGTCGCCGGCAAGAACTCGCGCTTCGACTATCTCGACGAGTACATCGCCGAGCAGGAAGACGAGGCCGGTTATCGCAGCGGATCGACGGAGATCTTCCTGGGCGACGGTTCGCAGGTGGGTTACGTCGCCGTCCAGAAGTGGGGCCGCAATGTCTGGCACTTCGCCGACCAGCGCGCCGAGCTGCAGAAGGACGCGAGCCTGAAGCTGTTCAACGTCACGCTCGGCGGCAAGTTCTCCAAGACTCGGGTCGAAGCGTCGCTGGTGGGCCAGGGCGCCAACGCGGAGCTGAAGGCGATCTACTTCGCCTCGGGCGACCAGTTCTTCGACTTCCACACCCTGCAGGACCATCGCGTCGGCAACACGCGCTCGGACCTGCTGTTCAAGGGCGCGCTACAGGACACCGCGCGCACCGTCTATGCGGGTCTGATCCGGATCGAAAAGGGCGCCGCGCGGTCGGACGCGTACCAGGCCAACCGCAACCTGGTGCTGTCCGACCACGCCAAGGCGACCTCGATCCCGATGCTCGAGATCGACAACAACGACGTGCGCTGCACGCATGGCGCCACGGTCGGCCCAGTCGACCCTCAGAGCCTCTTCTACCTGCAGTCGCGCGGGATCCCGGCCGCGACCGCCAAGCGGATGATCGTCCAGGGCTTTTTCGGCGAGGTCCTCGAGCGGATCCCATTCGAGCAGGCGCGCACATTGGTCGAGGTCGAGTTGGAGGCGAGGCTTGGCTAAGGTTCGCGTCGCAGCCACCTCAGAGGTTCCCGTAGATTCGCTGAAGCGGGTCACCGCCGACGGTCAGGAGATCTGTCTCGCCCACGCGGAGGACGGCAACTTCTACGCGATCGGCGATGTCTGCACCCATGAGGAATTCCTCCTGAGCTTGGGCGAGCTGTTCGGCCTGGACGTCGAGTGCCCCCAGCACGGGTCGCGCTTCAACCTGAAGACGGGGGCGGTGACGGGCTTGCCGGCAGTGGTCCCGGCCAAAACCTACCCGGTG
>DATNMQ010000011.1:0-10669 GCA_035602465.1 Candidatus Sulfotelmatobacter sp.
TGGTGGACCTGAGGGGATTCGAACCCCTGACCTCGTGAGTGCGATTCACGCGCGCTCCCAACTGCGCCACAGGCCCACAGAGTTTCGGAGGGCGCTGAAAGGGGAGTATACCCGCGCTTCCTATACTCCCCTCCAGTGGCCTCGTTCTTCAAAAGCAAGCGCTTGCCGGAAGGCGTTGACCCCGCCCGGATCCCGCCCGGTCAGACTCTCACGGCGCCCGACCGCTGGCCCCTCCTCCACTTCGGCCCCGTGCCGAGGGTCGACATCGCGAAGTGGGATTTCACGGTTTTCGGCGCGGTGGAGAACATGCTGACCCTCGACTATGGCGAGGTGCGCGCGCTGCCCTCCAAGGAGGTCGTCGCCGACATCCACTGCGTGACCGGCTGGAGCCGCCTGGGCGACCGCTGGACCGGCGTGCCGATCAAGGAGATCCTCGATCGGGTCAAGCCGAAGCCCGAGGCGAAGTACGTCACGGCCCACTGCGACTACGGCTACACGACCTCGGTCCCCCTCAGCGTGCTCGACGGTCCGGACAACCTGCTGTGTTACGCCTGGAACGGCGAGGACCTGACCCCCGAGCACGGGTACCCCCTGCGGCTGTTCGTCCCGTCCAAATACTTCTGGAAATCAGCGAAATGGCTGCGTGGGCTTGAGTTCATGGAGCGCAACCGGCTAGGTTTCTGGGAACAACGTGGCTATCACGACGAAGCAGACCCATGGAAAGAGACCAGGTACTGGTAGCGGGCTAGTCGGACCGCCGGTCGTGACCTTCACGACCGACTTCGGCGCGGGCTCTCCCCTGGTTGCCGCGATGAAGGGCGTCGTGCTCGCCGGATGTCCGACCGCGGTGCTCGTCGACGTGTCCCACGAGGTGCCGCGCTTCGACGTCTCGGCGGGCGCGTTCATGCTGTTTGCGGGGACTCGTCATTTCGCCGGCGGATCGGTGCACCTCGCGGTCGTCGACCCCGGGGTGGGCAGCACCCGGCGGCGGCTCATCGTGCAAGCGGGCGGGCGCTACTACATCGGCCCCGACAACGGCCTCTTCGCGATCGTGATCGACGAGGTCGGCGTGCAGGCGGTGCGAGAGCTGGCGCCCCGACCTGGCGGAGCGCCGACATTCGAAGGGCGGGACGTTTTCGCCCCGGCAGCGGCGGCCCTTGCCTCGGGCGTTCCCCTGGACTCGCTTGGGCCGGCCACTGACCCGCCGATCGGCCTGCCTGACGGCGGTCCGCGGGTGCTCTGGACCGATGGTTTCGGCAACCTGGTGACGAACCTGAAGCCTCCGGTGCGCCGCCTGCGCATCCACAACCACGACATCGTCGCGACAGCCAAGACTTACGCCGAGGCGCGGCCGGGGGAGCCTTTCGTCTACGTCGGCTCGATGGGCTACCTGGAGGTGGGGGTACGGGAGGCGCGCGCCGACAGGTTGCTGGGCGCCCGGGCAGGCATGCGCGTGGAGACGATCTAGACCTCTTAACAGGCTGGGTTCTCTTTCGATTTTTCGCCGGGTAGCTTTGCCTGCGCTGTGGTTCGAGTCGCCTGCTTGCTGTTCCTCCTCCTTTCCCTGGTGGGCTGCTCGAACCCGGCTCTAGCCGTCGCGCGGCCGCTCGACCATGCCGCCGGCGAGGCGGTGGGCGGGGAGGTTCGCCTGTGGCAGGACGCGCACATCTTCGATCTGGTCGGAGTGTTGATCGGCTCCGCGCATGTGCGCGTGCTGGTCGAGATGTATGAGCTCGGCCGCGCCGAGATCGTCCACGCGCTCGGCGCCGCCACCGCTCGCGGAGTGGACGTGCGCGTGATCACCGACCCGACCGTCAGCCAGAGCCGCAAGGCGGTTCGCGATCTCGACTCGCTTCGCGTGCTAGAGCGCGTCTACCCGGTCGACGATCGCCGCCACCAGATCGACCACGTGAAGCTCCTGATCGCCGACCAGACCGCGGCGGTCGGAGGCATGAACTGGGGCCGGCAGAGCGACCGCAACCACGACTACGTGCTGGAGACGCACATCGCGCGCGAGGTGGCGCGCGTCACCCGGATCTTCGACCAGGACTGGCAGCTCGCGGGCGGGCATCCGGCGCCGCTCGCGGCCGCGATCGAGGAAGTCGCGCAGACGTCGCCCGGCGCGGAGATCCGCGCCATGCTCGAGTCGGCCCTCAACCACGCCACGCATCGGGTGCTGGCGGAGATCTACACGCTGACCGATCCCGGGGTGATCGCGGAGCTGGTGATGGCGCATCGGCGCGGCGCCATGGTCAGGGTCGTGCTGGATCCCAACCAGTCCTACAACCTGCATGCCCACGCGGTGCTGCGCGCGGGCGGCGTCGAGGTGCGCTGGTACCCGGTCCCGCGGGGCGTGCTCCTTCACGCGAAGATCGGGCTGTTCGACGGCGAGCTCGTGCTCGGGTCGGCAAACTGGACGCTGAGCGGCCTGGGCGTCAACCACGAGCTGGACATCGAGACGGGCGATCCGGGTGTGGTTCAGGCGTACCAGGCGCGGTTCGACGCCGACTGGGCGAGGTCCGCGTGAGCGGGGTTGTCTTGCCTAGCTCTGAGGGGGCGGCCCGGCGGAACCAGGCGGAGGCGGGCCACCCTGGCCGGCCGCCGGCGGCAGCGAGCTGCCCGAGCTCGAGGGCGGCGTGTTGCCGAAGCTGACCTGCGGCACGGCGCGGTCGGTGTCGTCTGCCTGGAAGAACCCGAACGGCTTGAAGCCGAGCACCCCGGCGATCAAAGACGTCGGGAGGACCTGCAGCTTGATGTTGTAGTCGCGCACGTTGCCGTTGTAGAACCGGCGCGAGAACTCGAGCTTGTCCTCGGTCGCGGTCAGGTTCTCCTGGAGGTTGGTGAAGGCGGCGATCGCCTTCAGGTCCGGGTAGTTCTCCGACACGGCGAACAGGCTGCGCAGGCTCTGGCTCAGCACGTTCTCGGCCTGGCCGATCTTCGCGGGGTCGCCGGTCGCCCCCGCGGCGACCGCTCCGGCGCGGGCGTTGGTCACGGCCTCGAGCGTGCCGCGCTCGTGGCCCATGTAGCCCTGCACGGTGTTGACCAGGTTCGGGATCAGGTCGTGGCGTCGCTTGAGCTCGACGTCGATCTCCGACCACGCCTCCTGGGTCCGGTTTCGGGCCGAGATAAGGCCGTTGTAGGTGAAGACCAGCCACAGAACGACGAGGACGACGATCCCAACGACGATCCAACCCATGGCGCGGCTATCCTACGCGCTACGCGTGCGCACGTCGCGCCCAGCGGGTCTTCTTCAACATTTTCTTGTGCTTGTGCTTGCGCATCTTCTTGCGCCGCTTCTTGATTACCGAGCCCAAATCCAACTCCCAGCGCGTGTTTGATCTACCGGTTGAGGTCCGGCGGGGAATCATACCGTAAGCCGGCTCGGCTTCGTCTGCGGCATACACTCCTAGCCGATGTACTTCACCGACGCCCACGAGGAGCTCCGCCTGCACATCCGGCGGTTCCTGGAGAAAGAGGTCGTGCCGCACATCGAGGAGTGGGAGGAGAAAACCTTCCCCAACTCGATCTTCGAGCGCTTGGGGGAGCTCGGTTTCCTCGGCCTCCGCTACCCGCCGGAGTACGGCGGCCAGGGCGGGGACTACTTCTCCGCGGTGGTCCTCTCCGAGGAGATGGCGAGGGCCGGTTCTGGCGGGCTGGGTATGGCGGTCGCGGTGCAGACGGAGATGGCGACCCCGCCGGTGTTCAAATTCGGGACGGAGGAGCAGAAGCAGAAATGGCTGGCGCCCGCCATCCGGGGCGAGCAGATCGCCTCGATCGCCATCACCGAGCCGGACGCTGGCTCGGATGTGGCGGGCATCTCAACGGTCGCGAAGCGGTTCGGCGACGAGTTCATCGTCAACGGGCGCAAGACGTTCATCACCAACGGCGCGCGGTGTCACTGGGCGCTGGTCGTCACCAAGGGCGACCGCGAGCGCGGGCACGGCGGCTACAACCTGCTCTTGATCGAGAAGGGCACGCCCGGGTTCTCGGTCACCAAGACCCTGAAGAAGCTCGGCATGCACTCATCGGACACGGCCGAGCTGCTTTTCGAGGACTGCCACGTCCCGGCGGCCAACCTCATCGGCGAGGAGGGCGAGGGGTTCAAGAACCTGATGTGGGAGCTGCAGGGCGAGCGGATGATCACCGCCGCGGGCGCCATTGCCGGCGCGACGCGCGTGTTCGAGTACACCATGGAGTACGCGAAAAACCGGCAGGCGTTCGGTCAGCCGATCGCGAACTTCCAGGTCATCAAGCACCGCCTGGTCGACATGGGAACCAAGATCGCGTCGGCCCAGGCGTTCGTCTACCAGACCGCCAAGCAGTGGGACGCCGGCGAGTACCCGGTGCGCGAGATCTCACAGGCCAAGCTGCTGGCGACCCAGGTCGCGTGCGAGGTTGCGGATGACGCGATCCAGATCCTCGGCGGTCACGGCTACATGCGCGAGTTCCCTGTCGAGCGCGCGTGGCGTGATGCTCGCCTGGCCCGGATCGGCGCCGGGACGGACGAGATCATGAAGGAGATCATCGCCAAGTCCTACGGCATGTAGCCGTCGGGTCAGTGGCAGCCGCCGGCGATCGACGAGATGTTGCCGGGCGCATCCGTCAGCTGCGTCAGCACGCCATCCGGTGTGAGCAGGGCCAGGCCCCCGAAGGAGTAGCTGCCGTACAACCAGATCCCCTTGCTCAACAGGAAACCGTGGACGTCGCGGAAGCTCTGGAATGGATCGCCGGTGTCCTCGATCGACCATCCGGCGGCCCACGAAGAAGGAATGCGGACATCCTGCAGAGTGTCCGGCGCGACGACCAGCGCGAGGTGCCACGGGTAGGGCTTCTGCCAATCCCGCAGCAGCACAAGGGGTCTGCCCTGGGCGTCGAGTGCGATCAGTTCGAGCAGCTGGTCGCCGGATTGATACGGAAAGTGGAATGGCACCGCGAGCTCGGTGGTCACCTTGGCGCTGGCGAGGTCCATTCGTTGCAGCAGCATGGTGCCTGACGCCTGCCCGACCGCCCAGGCCGCGCGCGAGTCGACCTGCGTCCAGTGCTCGGTCGCGTCAAGCCGGCGCACGGCGCCTGAATCAGGATTGAGCAACCACAGCCCAGGGTCGCCCGGCCCTTCGCCGCCGAAGAGGCTGAAGTAGACGCCCTGGGCGTTCCAGTCGATCACGTACCACGTGCCGTTCACGGCCGGCATGGCCACGGGTCGCACAACGCCTGTCGCGACGTCGACGATCTCCTCACCTCCGTTCGAGCCCTGTGTGACGTACCGGCGCCCGTCGGGAGAGACGTGGTTCCACGTCGCGAGGATCCACCGATTGAAAGCGCGGTCGTAGCTGAGGAACTCGGGACTCCCGGCTCGCTGGAGGTTGCTCGCCGGGTCAGGTTCGTACGTCCCAGCCGGAAACGTGATCCAGCCTCCCGGAACGTCTCCCGTGTTGACCACCAGCATCACCGGAATCCGGCAGTTCACCGCTAGCGAAGACTGCGACGGTGAGGCCGCAGGCGGGGACCCCTGACTCGCCGACGAGGCGGTGGATGGCGTTGGGCCTCCTTGTGAAGTGGGCGAGGAGCAGGCCATCGACAGGATCGCCAGCAATACGACGGACCGCCTCATGAGCACTTGAACGGGGACGGCCGGTCGGCGTTACTGATCAGAATCGCACCTGATGCAGAGCGTCTTGTTCGCGGGCTGCGTGCCGGAGGTGGCCGCGTTCGACGGCCGGATCATCGCCGTCGGAGCGGGGGCGCGGTCCGCGGCCGGGCGTCGGGCCGAGGTCATTCGCCTGCGCGGCGAGGCCTGGCCGGGCTTGATCGACTCGCACATCCACCTCGAGGGCCTCGCCGATAAGAAGTTGACCGTCGACCTCACCGGCGCCCGCGACCTGCGCGAAGCGCTGGCGAGAATCAAGGATTGGGCGCGCGAGAAGCCAAAGGACGGCTGGGTCGCCGGCTCGGGCTGGTACAACGACGCCTGGCCCGAGGCTGCGTTTCCGAACCGGTCGCAGCTGGACGGGGTCGCCGGCAAGCGGCCCGCCTTCATGCGGCGCAAGGACGGCCACTCGGCATGGGTGTCGGGCGAGGCCCTCAAGCGAGCGGGCATCGACCGGACGACCGAGGATCCCGCGGGCGGCCGGATCGACCGCGACGAGTCGGGCGAGCCGACCGGGATCCTGCGCGAGACGGCGATGAGCCTGGTGGCGGACGTCATCCCGCGCCCGGCGGACGCCGACCTCGACCGCGCGATGGCACGCGTCCTGGCGGAAATGGCGCGGTTCGGTCTCACATCGGTCCACTCGATGGACAGCGCGCGGGGCTTTGCGACTCTGCAGCGCCTCCACTCGCGCGGGCGGCTGCCGGTCCGCGTGACGTACAACCTTCCCTTGAGCGACCTGCCGCACGCCGAGCGGATGGGCGTGCGGTCGGGATGGGGCGACGAGTGGCTGCGCTTCTGGGGAGTCAAAGCGTTCCTCGACGGATCGCTCGGCAGCCGCACCGCGGAGATGCTGGACGGGTCGGGCACGGCGCGGCTGAGCCCGGACGACCTGCTCGACATGATCCGGCGCTGCGCCCGCGCCGAGCTCAACGTGTGCTTGCACGCCATCGGCGATGGCGCCGTGCGGCGCGCCGTCGACGCGCTGGCCCAGCATGCCAACGCCTGGAGTGGGTGGCGGCCGCGCATCGAGCACGCGCAGTGCGTCAACCCGAAAGACATGCCGCGGATGGCGCGAGCCGGGATCATCGCGTCGATGCAGCCGGTCCACGCGGTGGCGGACCGTGAGCTGGCCGACCAGATGTGGGCGCAGGTGACCCAGCACGCGTACGCCTGGCGCGCGCTGGAGAAGGCCGGCGTTCGACTTGCGTTCGGCTCCGACGCGCCGGTCGAGACGGCCGACCCGCTCGCCGGCATCGAAGCCGCCACCACGTGGCGGAAGCAGGCGAAGTGGCATCCCGAGCTCGCTGTCTCTCGCGCCTCCGCGCTCCGCGCGTACACCGCGGGGGCGGCCTACGCGGTGGGGCTGGAGAAGGACCTCGGCGCGCTGCGTCCGGGAAAGCTGTGCGACATCACCGTCGTCGACGAGGGTCGCGTGGTGGCGGCGATCGCCGGCGGCGTCGTTACGTGGCGGCGAAAGCCTGTCTGAGCTTTTCGGCCGTTTGAGTCAGCGCCTCATTGACGATCTTCACGTCGTCGATCACGGCCATGAAGTTGGTATCGCCGTTCCAGCGCGGCACGATGTGGAAATGCACGTGGTCCGGGATGCCGGCGCCGGCGGCGCGGCCTATGTTCACGCCCGCGTTGAGGCCGTCGGGATTCATAGATTTTCGCAGCACGGTCATGGTTCGCCGCACGGCGCGCATGAGGTCGGTCGTCTCCGCGTCGTCGAGCTCCTCGAGGCTTGCCTTGTGCGCGCGGGGAGCGACCATCGCGTGGCCCGGGTTGTAGGGGAACTTGTTCAGCATCACGATCGCGCCCTCGGGCCGCCAGACCACGAGCTCGGCGTCCGGGTCGTCGGGATGCTCGATGACGCGGCAAAAAAGACAGCCTGGCGGCTGCTCGTGTCCGACGTACTCCATGCGCCACGGCGCCCAAAGCCGCTCCATTGATCTACGTCCTTCTATTGCTGATGGTCACGGCCGTCTGGGGGTGGACGTTCGTCCTGGTCAAAGAGGCAGTCACACAGTACCCGACGCTGCCGTTCCTCCAGATCAGGTTCGCGCTCGCGCTGCTGGTCATGGCCGTGCTCGTGCGCCGGCTGCCCACGAGGCGCGAGCTGAAGATCGGGCTGGTGATCGGCGGCGTGCTGGCGGCCGGCTACCTCACCCAGACGGTTGGGCTCACCACCACGAGCCCGGGCAACGCCGGGCTGATCACCGGCCTGTTCGTCGTCTTCACGCCCCTTCTGAACCGGGTCTTCGGCGGCGTGATCCATTGGTGGACGTGGGTCGCGACGGTTCTCTCCCTGGCCGGCCTCGTGTTCCTGACCGGCGGTCCCTCGGGCATGGGGTTGGGAGACGCGCTCGTCCTCGGGTGCGCCGTGCTGTTCGCGCTTCACATCGTGCTCCTGGGCAAGTGGTCGCCCGGCCTGCCCGCGGCGCCCCTGGCCATGGTGCAGATGGCCGCCTGCACCGTGCTCTTCAGCGCGGGCGGCACCTGGTCGCTGCGCCTGCCGAGCGCTTCGGTGTGGTTCGCGATCGTCATCACCGGCGTGTTTGCCTCGGCCCTGGCCTTCTACATCCAGACCTGGGCGCAGGGGTTCATCAGCCCGAACCGGACGGCGCTCATCCTGGCCACGGAACCGGCCTGGGCGCTCGCCGCGGCGGTGGTGCTGGCGGGCCAGCGGCTGGGCCTGGTCCAGGCGGTCGGCGCGGTCCTTGTGTTGGGCGCGATCGTGGGCCATGAACTGGCATCCCTAAAATTTGAGGTTCATGGTCAGCCGTCCCCGCCGTAGCGTCTACGTACCCCAGGACATCGAGCCCAAGTGGCAGCAGGTGTGGGCCGACCGCGGGGTGATGAAGGCGAACGACAGCTCGCCGAAACCGAAGTACTACGACCTCGTGATGTATCCCTACCCCTCCGGAGACCTGACCGTCGGCCACCTGCGCAACTACGTGATGGGCGACGTGCTGGCTCGCATGAAGCGCATGCAGGGTTTCGAGGTCCTGCATCCCTTTGGCTGGGATGCGTTTGGGCTACCCGCGGAAAACGCCGCGATGAAGCGCGGCAACCTGCATCCCCGAACCTGGACGCTCGAGAACATCGCGAAGGGCAAGCGCGAGCTGAAGATGGCGGGGATCCTCTACGACTGGGACCGCGAGGTGACCAGCTGCGAGCCGGATTACTACCGCTGGACCCAGTGGCTGTTCCTGCTGATGCTGCAGCGCGGGCTGGCGTATCGCGCGATGGCGCCGGTCAACTGGTGCCCGGTCGACAAGACGGTGCTAGCGAACGAGCAGGTGATCAACGGGCGGTGCTGGCGCCATCCCGACGTCGAGGTCGAAAAGCGCGACCTGGAGCAGTGGTTCTTGAAGATCACGGACTACGCCGACAGGCTGCTCGACGACCTCGCGCTGCTGGAGCACTGGCCGCACAAGGTGCGCGTGATGCAGACGAACTGGATCGGGCGCAGCCAGGGCGCGGAGGTCGACTTCCCTGTCGACGGGCTGCCGGGCGACAAGATCCGCATCTACACGACGCGGCCGGACACGCTCTTCGGCGCGACGTTCATGGTCCTGGCCCCGGAGCATTCGCTGATCGAGCGCGTGACTAGCGAGAAGCACCGCGCGCGTGTTCGCGAGTACGTGGAGAAGGCGCGCAAGGAGACCGAGATCGAGCGCCTGTCGACCGAACGCGAGAAGACCGGCGTCGCGACCGGCGGATTCGCGATCAACCCGATGAACGGCGAGAGGATCCCGATCTGGGTCGCCGACTACGTGCTGGGGACATACGGAACGGGGGCCATCATGGCGGTCCCCGCGCACGACGAGCGCGACTTCGAGTTCGCGCAGCGCTATGACCTGCCGATTCGCGAGGTGATCGCGCCACCGACCGGCCCGCAGGGCAGGCTGCGCGAGGCGTACGTCGGTCCAGGTGTGATGGTGAACAGCGGGCAGTTCGACGGCCTGGAGTCGGGTGAGGCGTTCGACAAGATCTGCGACTGGCTCGAGTCGAAGGGGTTGGGCAAGCGCTCGGTCAAGTACCGCCTGCGCGACTGGCTCATCTCGCGCCAGCGCTACTGGGGCGCGCCGATCCCCGTCGTCTACTGCCCGACGGACGGCATGGTGCCGGTGCCCTTCGACCAGCTGCCCGTGCTGCTGCCCGCGGAGTACAAGCCTCTACCCGAAGTTCCGGAGTTCTACCGCGCCTCCTGTCCGATGTGCGGAAAGGAAGCCCGCCGCGAGACCGACACGATGGACACGTTCATCGATTCGTCGTGGTACTTCCTCCGCTACGTCAGCCCGCACGACACGACGCAGCCGTTCGACTCCGAGCTTGCCAACCACTGGATGCCGGTGGACCAGTACACGGGCGGCGTCGAGCACGCGATCCTCCACCTCCTGTACGCGCGCTTCTTCACCAAGGTGCTGTACGACGCGGGCATGGTGAAAGTGACCGAGCCGTTCATGCGGCTTTTCAACCAGGGCATGGTCAAGCGGTTCGGGCAGGTGATGTCCAAGTCGCTGGGCAACGGCGTGTCGATCGACGAGCTGGCAGGCTCACAGGGCGCGGACGCCGGACGCATCTACGAGATGTTCATCGGGCCGCCCGAGGAGGACGTCGAATGGAGCGACGCGGGTCTGAACGGCGTGGTCAAGTTCCTGCAGCGGGTCTGGAGGCTTGTCCTGGAGCCCGCCTCGATCGTCGAGGACGGAGCCGCGTCGGGCGGTTCAGCGGATGCGGCGATCTTGCGCCGGCGCGTCGCGCAGACTGTGGGCCGCGTCACCGAGCACTACGACGAGCTGCGATTCAACACCGCGGTCGCCTTCCTCATGGAACTGGCCAACACGATGCAGGACTACCTCCAGGGCCGCGGCACGCGCGACGCGGAGTGGGATGCGGCGGTGCATGTGCTGCTGAAGCTTCTGAATCCCCTCGCGCCTCACGTGTGCGAGGAGATGTGGGAGCGGCTGGGCGAGAAAGGCCTGCTCGCGGACGCGTTGTGGCCCGAGTTCGACG